>JBAWHI010000056.1:0-1752 GCA_049593675.1 Nocardioides sp. | reverse complement strand
TGGCTCAGTGCCCGGAGGCGTCCAGGGCCTCGGCGGTCAGCTGCCGGCCCAGGTCGATCATGTCCGCGGCCCGGTGGAACTCCAGGGACCGGGCGGCGCTGACCGGGACCGTGACGAGCACATCGGGCGGGAGCCCGGCCATCCGATAACGGCTGATCAGCCCCTGCATCGCATCCATCGACATCCCGATCACGTCGGAGATCCGGACGTCGTCGAGCATGCTGGCCGGGTCCGGCTCGGCGGTCGTCGTGCGGCCGACGCTGCGGCGTACCCGGCCGCGGAGCTCCTCGTGCCACTTCGGCGAGGCCGCCTCGCGTGCCGGAGTGGCCGGCTCCTGCAGGGCGCGGGTGCCCTGCAGCGAGATCGCGACGGTCAGGTCGGCGGCCGCGGCGGCGGTGGGGTCGATCGGCACCGGGTTCATCAGGCCACCGTCGGCGAGCAGCCGGCCGTTCATCTCGACCGGCGTGATCACCCCCGGGATCGCGATCGAGGCTCGGATGGCCGCGGTCGTCGGGCCGCGCTGGAACCACACCTCGCGCCGGTTGTGCAGGTCGGTCGCGACCGCGGTGAACGCGACCGGGAGGTCCTCGATCTGGCGGTCGCCCAGGATCAGCTCGACCTGCTCGAAGATCCGGTTGGCCCGGATCGCGCCGGGCGCGGACCACTTCGGGTCCAGCAGCCGCAGCACGTCGCGCTGGGTGAGGCTCCGCGCCCACTCGGTGTAGGGCTCGAGCCGGTCGGCGGCGCCCAGGCCGCCGACGAGCGCGCCCATCGATGCGCCCGAGATCGCGACGATCTCGTGTCCGCGCGCCCGGACCTCCTCGATCGCGCCGATGTGGGCGTAGCCACGGGCGCCTCCGGAGCCCAGCGCCATCGCGACGCGCAGCGGGGTCTGGGGAGACGACGGTGGGGAAGTCATGTCTGCAGCCTAGGGAGTCGGGGTAGGAGATGCGCGTGGAACGGA
Source organism: Nocardioides sp. (assembly GCA_049593675.1). Classification (GTDB taxonomy): domain Bacteria; phylum Actinomycetota; class Actinomycetes; order Propionibacteriales; family Nocardioidaceae; genus Nocardioides. Next base: position 788 of record JBAWHI010000056.1, on the reverse strand, counting down.
TCGGGCCCTACCGCATCGACCGCCGCCTCGGCGGGGGCGGGATGGGAGTCGTGTACGCCGCGTGGGACCTCGGGCTCGAGCGCCCGGTCGCGCTCAAGGTGATCTCGCCCCAGCTCGCCGACGACCCCGACTTCCGTGGCCGGTTCGTCCGCGAGGCGCGCGCCCAGGCGGCGCTCGACTCCGAGCACGTCGTCCAGGTCTACGCGCACGGCGAGGACGACGGTCGCCTGTGGATCGCGAGCCAACTGATCCCCGACGGCGACCTCGGTCAGCTCCTCCGGCAGTACGGCGCGCCGCCGGCGCCGGTCGCGCTCGACCTGATCGCCCAGGTGGCTGCCGGACTCGCCGACGCGCACGCCGCCGGCCTGGTGCATCGCGACATCAAGCCCGCGAACGTGCTGCTGCGCCGTGGCCCCCGGATCCGCGCCTACCTCGCCGACTTCGGGATCGCCCGCGCCATCGGGCAGCAGGCCGGCACGGGGACGCAGACGGGGACGGCCGGGACGCCGGCGTACCTGGCGCCGGAGCTGCACACCGGCGGCACGCCGGGTGTCGCGTCCGACGTCTACTCCCTGGGCTGCTTGCTGTGGGCGGTGCTCACCGGCCGCCCGCCGTACGCCGGAGGCTCGGACTTCGAGATCGCGACCGCCCACCGGCAGCGGCCGGTGCCCCAGCTCGGCGGCCGGGATCCCCGGTCGCGGGCGCTCGACGCGGTGCTGCGCACCGCGCTGGCCAAGCAGGCGGCGGACCGCTACCCCTCGGCGGGAGCGCTGCGCGATGCCGTGGTC
>JBAWHI010000055.1:0-2732 GCA_049593675.1 Nocardioides sp. | reverse complement strand
GGCTCGCTGTCGATGACCGACACGGTGTGGTTGCGGTCCTCGAGGCTGCGCGCCAGCGTCGAGCCGACGCGCCCGCAACCCATGATCACGACGTGCACGAGCCGAACGCTACCGCAGCGCTCCCACTGTTCCGGCGCGGATACGCCGCCCGGCTCGATCAAGGTCTCGACACGCCGGCCGCGACCTCGGTCCTCGGTCGCGCGGCTCGCTCGACCACCATCAGCGGTCCCGCCGGCGCGCTACCGCTAGCCTTTCCCGACGTGGGTGCCGGCGACGTATCGAAGCGGATCCTGCTGGGGCGCAAGCTGCGCAGCTCCCAGTTGGGGGAGACGCTGCTTCCCAAGCGGATCGCGCTCCCCGTCTTCGCGAGCGACGCGCTCTCCTCGGTGGCCTACGCCCCCGACGAGGTCTTCATCATGCTCTCGCTCGCGGGCGCGTCGGCCTACGCCTGGTCCTGGAAGATCGGCCTGGCCGTCGCCGTCGTGATGACGGCGGTGATCGCGTCCTACCGCCAGACCGTCCACGCCTACCCCAGCGGCGGGGGCGACTACGAGGTCGCGACGGTCAACCTGGGCCGCACCGCCGGCACGACGGTCGCGAGCGCGCTGATCGTCGACTACGTGCTGACGGTCGCCGTCTCGATCTCGTCGGGCGCGCAGTACGCCGCCTCCGCGATCCCGACGCTCTCCGAGCACGAGGTCACCGTGGCGGTGGTCGCGGTGCTGGCGCTGATGGCGGTGAACCTGCGCGGGATCCGCGAGTCCGGGACCCTCTTCGCCGCCCCGACCTACGCCTTCATGGTCGCGATCCTGGGCATGTCGCTCTTCGGCTTCTACCGGCTGTTCGCCGGCGACCTCCCGAAGGTCGAGAGCGCCGCGCTGACGCTCGCCCCCGCTCCCGGCTACGGCGACACCATGACCACGTTCGCCCTGCTCTTCCTGCTGGCCCGCGCCTTCTCCTCCGGTTGTGCGGCCCTGACGGGCGTCGAGGCGATCTCGAACGGCGTGCCGGCGTTCCGGCGCCCCAAGAGCCGCAACGCGGCCACCACGCTGCTGCTGCTCGCGATGATCTCGATCACGATGATGCTGAGCGTCATCGTGCTCGCCAAGCAGATGGGGCTGCAGCTCGTCGATCCCGACGACCTGAACCAGCTGACCCTCGACGGCGTCCCGCTGCCGGCGGGCTACGACCAGCACACCGCGATCTCGCAGATCGCCGACGCGCTGTTCCAGGACTTCCGTCCGGGCTTCTACCTGGTCGTCACCGTGACGGGCATCATCTTGGTGCTCGCCGCGAACACCGCCTTCAACGGTTTCCCGGTCCTCGGGTCGATCCTGGCCCGCGACGGCTACGCCCCCCGGGCGCTCGGCTCGCGGGGCGACCGGCTCGCCTACAGCAACGGCATCGTCTTCCTGGCGGCGATGGCGATCGTGCTGATCATCGCCTTCGACGCCGAGCCCACGCGGCTGATCCAGCTCTACATCGTCGGCGTCTTCGTGTCCTTCAACCTGAGTCAGCTCGGGATGATCCGGCACTGGACCCGGCACCTGAAGACCGAGCGCGATCCGGCGAAGCGTCGGCGGATGACGCGCTCGCGGATCATCAACTCCATCGGCCTGTCGTTCACCGCCGTGGTGCTGGTGATCGTCCTGGTCACGAAGTTCTTCGCCGGGGCCTGGATCACGATCCTGGCGATGGTCGTCTTCTTTGTGATCATGCGTGCCATCCGGCGCCACTACGACAGCGTGAACGAGGAGCTGGCCGCCGACGAGGACGACAAGCTGCTGCCGACCCGGGTGCACGCGATCGTGCTGGTCTCCAAGCTGCACAAGCCGACGCTGCGAGCGCTGGCCTTCGCCAAGGCGACCCGGCCGAACGTGCTCGAGGGTGTCTACGTCTCGACCGACGCCGTGGCCACCCAGCGGCTGCTCGAGGAGTGGGACGAGCGCAACCTCGGCGTGCCGCTCAAGGTGCTGCACTCGCCGTACCGCGAGCTGGTCCGCCCGATCGTGGACTACGCGATGGAGATCCGGCGTGCCAACCCGCGCGGCGTCGTCGCCGTCTACATCCCGGAGTACGTCGTGGGTCGCTGGTGGGAGCAGCTGCTGCACAACCAGACCGCGCTCCGGCTCAAGGGCCGGCTGCTCTTCGCACCCGGTGTGATGGTGACGTCGGTGCCCTACCAGCTGCGGTCCTCCCAGCTCGTGCGGGAGCGCGAGGAGCGCGAGGGCGTCTGGATGCGGCCGGGGCTGCGTAGCGGCAACGTCCCCGAACGCCCCGAGGACGATCGGCAGACCCGGCGATGAGGCGCCAGCCCCGGGTGCGGAAGGCGCGTGGCGGATCGCGGGTGGGGGAGCGGTTCGAGGCTGCGGTCGGACCGATCGCCCACGGCGGCCACTGCATCGTCCGTCTCGAGGGGACGACCGACGATCCAACGGACCGGCCGCGGGTGGTCTTTGTGCGGCACGCGATCCCGGGCGAGCGGGTGGTCGTCGAGATCACCGAGGGGACCGACGGCGACCGGTTCTGGCGCGGTGACGCGGTCGAGGTTCTGGAGGCCTCGGCGGACCGCGTCGAGCCGCCGTGCCCGTTCGCGGGGCCGGGCCGGTGCGGCGGCTGCGACTTCCAGCACGTGTCGCTGTCGCGCCAGCGCGAGCTCAAGGCCGCCGTGGTGCGCGAGCAGCTCGCCCGGCTCGCCGCGACCGATGTCCCGGTCGTGGTCGAGGCGGTGC
>JBAWHI010000054.1:0-3557 GCA_049593675.1 Nocardioides sp. | reverse complement strand
CACGTGATGTCCGTGCCGTCCTCCCACTTCACGCCGTCCTTGATCGTGAACTCCCACGACGTGGCGTCCTCGTTGGGGGTACCGGCGTCGGTGGCCAGGTCGGCGACCGGCGTGGCGGCCTCCTCCGGGTCCTCGCTGATCGGGAAGCCGACCAGGCCGCGGTAGAGCGTGCGGCGGAAGTTGGCAAGCTCGAGACCGTAGTAGATCCGCTGCGGGTCGGCGCTCTCGAAGGGGTAGTGCTGCAGGTAGTACAGCGTGCCGCCGGCCTCCGCGTCGCCACCGCTGGGGGTAGTCGGCGCGTCCGAGTCGCTGCCGCCGCCACAGGCGGCCAGACCCAGAGCCAGGGACGCAGCCGCACCTACGGCGAACATCCGCTTCAGATAGTTGGGCATTACTTCTCCTTCGGTGTGTGACTCGCCAGGCAAGTGGCGGCACGTGCGACGACTCGGTGTCGTCGACAGTTGTGGTGGGTGATCCGGCGGGGGGCGACCCGGCTCAACGATCGGCCTTGGGGTCGAGGGCGTCTCGGAGTCCGTCTCCGAGCAGATTGAACGAGACGACGATGATGGCGATCATGGCGGCCGGGGCGAAGAAGTAGACGAAGTCCGCCTGGGCGTAGTCGAGCGAGTCGGCCAGCACGTTGCCGAGCGTCGGGGTCGGCGGGTCGATGCCGACGCCCAGGAAGCTCAGCGCGGCCTCGGCCGAGACGAAGACCGGCATGTAGAGGGTGAAGGTGATCAGGATCGGAGCCCACAGGTTCGGGAGGATCTCGCGGAAGTAGATCCGCCACCGGGAGGCGCCGATCATCTTCGCCGCCTCGACGAACTCTCGTTCTCGGATCGAGAGGACCTGACCGCGGATCAGACGGCTGACGCCGGTCCAGCCGAACAGGCCCAGGATCGCGGTGACGTAGATGGCGTTCGCCAGGTCCCCGTCCGGGATCTGGAGCTTGGTGGTGATGAACGACAGGCCCAGGCTGTAGAGCGCGAGGACCATCAGCGTCTGCGGGAAGGCCAGGGTCAGGTCGGTGAACCGGCCGAGGACGGCGTCGGTCTTGCCGCCGCTGGCGCCGCTGACGATGCCGATGAAGACGCCGAGGCCGATCGAGATCAGCGTGGCGGTCAGGGCGATGCCGAGCGAGAAGGTCAGGCCGTACCAGATCCGCGAGAGCGCGTCGCGGCCGATCCCCGGCTCGATGCCGAGCGGGTGGTCGGCCGAGATGCCGCCGAAGGCGCCGATCGGGATCGTGTCGGGGCCGATCAGGTCCTGGTTGAGGGTGAAGGGGTCCAGGAGGCCCGCCTTGACCATGAACGGCGCGGCGATCGCGGCCAGGACGTAGGTGACGACGAAGCCGAGGGCGATCATCGTGAGCTTGTCGCGGCGCAGCCGACCGAGGGCCAGCTGGAACGGCGACTTGCCCTCGATCGCGGACGGCGGGGCACCTTCTGCGGTCACGGTGCCGGCACCGACGGAGCCGTGGGTCTCGAGGTCGCTCATGCACTGCCTTTCACAACTTCGACACCCCAGCGAGTGCCGAGGCGCGCGAGCGACTCTATGTCACAACCCCGCGCCGAACGGTCACCTCGACGTAACGATCTGATCTCGACAGTCGAGACGCAGTCGTCCCGTCGATCAGGCCTGTGCGGCCTGTTCTTCCGACGGCTTCGCGTCCACACCGGCTTCCTTGCGCTGCTCTGCGGAAATCGGTGCAGGAGCTGCCGTGAGGGGGTCGAACCCTCCGCCGGACTTGGGAAACGCGATCACGTCGCGGATCGAGTCGGTCCCGGCCAGCAGCGCGCAGATCCGATCCATGCCGACCGCGATGCCGCCGTGCGGCGGCGCACCGAAGGTGAACGCGTCCAGCAGGAAGCCGAACTTCTCCCGCGCCTGCTCCTCGGTGATGCCCATGACCGCGAAGACCCGCTTCTGCACGTCCTCGCGGTGGATCCGGATCGACCCGCCGCCGAGCTCGTTGCCGTTGCAGACGATGTCGTAGGCGTAGGCCAGGGCGGAGCCGGGGTCGGTGTCGAAGGTGTCCATGAACTCGGGCTTCGGCCCGGTGAAGGCGTGGTGGACCGCAGTCCAGGCGCCCGCCCCCACCGCGACGTCGCCGCTGGCGACCGCGTCGGAGGCCGGCTCGAACATCGGGGCGTCCACGACCCAGGTGAAGGCGAACTCACTCTCGTCGATCAGACCGCCACGGCGGCCGATCTCGAGGCGGGCCGCGCCCAGCAGGGCGCGACTCGACTTGGTCGCGCCCGCCGCGAAGAACACGCAGTCGCCGGGCTCGGCACCGACGTGGGCCGCCAGACCGGACTTCTCCTCCTCGGAGAGGTTCTTGGCGACCGGGCCGCCCAGCTCGCCGTCCTCCTGCACCAGCACGTAGGCCAGCCCTCGTGCGCCACGCTGCTTGGCCCAGTCCTGCCAGGCATCGAGCTTCTTGCGGGGCTGACTCGCGCCGCCCGGCATCACGACGGCCCCGACGTACTCCGCCTGGAAGACGCGGAACGGGGTGTCCTTGAAGTAGTCGGTGCACTCGACCAGCTCCAGGCCCATCCGCAGGTCGGGCTTGTCCGATCCGAAGCGGGCCATGGCGTCGGCGTAGGTCATCCGAGGGATCGGACGCGGGATGTCGACGTCGATGAGCTTCCACATCGCGGCGAGGACGTCCTCCATCAGCGCGAGGACGTCGTCTTGGTCCACGAAGCTCATCTCGATGTCCAGCTGGGTGAACTCCGGCTGCCGGTCGGCTCGGAAGTCCTCGTCGCGGTAGCAGCGCGCGATCTGGTAGTAGCGCTCCATGCCGGCGACCATCAGCAGCTGCTTGAACAGCTGGGGACTCTGCGGCAGGGCGTACCAGCTGCCCGGCTGCAGGCGCGCGGGCACCACGAAGTCGCGGGCGCCCTCAGGAGTGCTGCGCGTGAGGGTCGGCGTCTCGATCTCGACGAAGTCGTGGGCGTCGAGGACGTCGCGAGCAGCCTTGTTGATCTTGCTGCGCAGGCGGAGCGCGTGGTTGGGCCCGGCGCGGCGCAGGTCCAGGTAGCGGTGCTTGAGCCGCGCCTCCTCGCCCACGTCTCCCCCACCGTGACCGGCGTCGCCGATCGGGAACGGCAGCGGTGCGGAGGGGTTGAGGACCTCGACCTCGGAGGCGACGACCTCGATCGCGCCGGTGGCGAGGCCGGGGTTCTCGTTACCCTCCTTGCGCGCTGCGACCACGCCGGTGATCTTGAGGCAGTACTCGGCCCGCAGCGCGTGCGCGACCTCCTCGTCGCGGATCACCACCTGCACCACGCCGCTGGCCTCACGCAGGTCGATGAAGGCCACCCCACCGTGATCGCGCCGGTTGGCGACCCATCCGGCGAGGGTCACGGTCTGGCCGACGTTCTCGGCGCGCAGCGCGCCGGCGTCCTGGGTGCGAATCACAGTGAAGCTCCTCGATGGTCGAGCTGGTCGATACCGACGACCTGCGGTCGCAGGTCCTCGATGGGTGGGGTCCAGGTCGCCGGATCAGCGGCCACCTGCTCCCCCGATCGGATGTCCTTGACCTGGTGTCCCTC
>JBAWHI010000053.1:0-18728 GCA_049593675.1 Nocardioides sp. | reverse complement strand
CAGCCGCACGGTCCGGGTGAGCTCGTCGCGCTCGGTGTAGAAGTTGGTGTCGAAGTTCACCAGCGTGCGACCACCCGGCGGCTGCACTCTCAGCTCCGAGGCCGGGAGCGGGATGCGGCGGAAGGCGGCTGCCACCATGCCGGGTGTGAGTGTTTGTGAAGGCACAGCGGTCTGCTCGTCGGGACAGCTGGAACTGCTGCCCACGACCTCTCCCTCAGTCGTCTGAACCCATGTGTAGACCATTGGAGTGCCGTCACTACATGTGATCGCTTCTCCACAGGTCTGGCTTCCTCCGAGGCAGGCCACCTCTTCAACAACCACCAACTCTGGCGCTGTCCCCGCGGGGCTGATCGAGTCGTTACCCGAGCTACTCATGGCGCTGGTTCCTGTAGCGAGGAAGCCGCTATTACCGGGTTTCACTTCAGTTCCCTGTGCCATCCAGGCAGTACTCATCACGACCACCGCGGCAACCAGCAACGCCGGCCGGATCATGCCTCGTCCCAATACAGCATCTTCCACGCGGTTTGCGTTGGCTCCAAGCGGGCGCGCATCGATGATGTTCCGCCTCGGTAGACCTCATCAAGCGCTCTTCCCGGATAGTCGACGCGTTGTCGTGAGGTCGAAAGCTCGAACTCAACCACAGCGTCAAGAGCATCCCCATCGTCGACGAAGGCGGTCTTGAGTTTGCCGACTTGGCTGGCGCCACCCGAAATTTCGCCATCGTTTGCGAAGACGTCGTCCAGGTAGTCGATACCCGCTTGGCAGGCAATACAGCGCGTGGATGAGAGGTCGCGCAACCCATCAACATCCCCCGTCTTCTGCGCGTAGTTGACCGTGTCCCAATAGAACTTCACGAACGCCTCGGCCGCAGCGGCATCGGTCCCCTTCGCCGCCTCCGGCATCGTCGGCGCGACCGGACCGCTGGGCGAGGGCGTCGGTGCGGGCGAGGTCGGGGAGGTCGAGGCGGAGGGCGCGAGGTTCGGCTCAGGGTCCTCACCGGAACAGCCGGCGAGCCCGAGAGTGAGAACAACAGCGGCGATGACGGCCCGAGTACCAGTCACGCCGAGGATTCTTCCCCGCACGGCGGGCGGACGAAACCGCCGCGGCGGCGCCTGTGGAGAACTCAGAACATGACGGTCGAGAAGCGCGCCGTCTCGTGGAATCCCACCCGCTCGTAGACGGCGCGCGCCGGCGTGTTCCAGTCGTTGACGTAGAGCGACACCACCGGTGCGATCTCGCGACGCACCAGGTTGACCACCGCGGCCATGCCCGCGGTCGCGAGGCCGCGGCCGCGGTGTGCGGGCGGCACGTAGACACCCTGCACCTGGGCGGCGTACGGCGTGGCGCACGCGACCTCGGCCTTGAACACCAGCTCGCCGTCGTCGTAGCGCGCGAACGACCACCCGCGGCTGACCAGCTGGGTGACGCGTGCGCGGTAGAGCTCGGCCCCGCCGCCGTACTCCGGCGAGATCCCGACCTCCTCGGTGTACATCGCCACGCACGCCGGGTACAGGGCGGGGATGTCGGACCGGGTCGACTTGCGCACGAGCGGGTCCGCGCCGACCGACGGCCGGTCCGCGATCTCGAGGTGCGGCTGCTCCCAGCGGGTCTCGCGCGGCCGGCCCCAGGAGCCCGACACGCCGTTCCAGAAGGAGATGACCGCTCGCTGCGGGCCGACGATCGTCGACACGGTGCGCCCCCGTGCCAGCGCCCGCTCGGCGTAGGCGGCCGCGTCGGCGGCGCTGGCCTGCACCGGCACCAGGTTGGCGCCCACGTGGCAGGCCGAGGAGAGCAGGCCGTCCTCGAACCGCCCCCACATCTCGCCCCCGAGCCAGCGCGGCTCCAGGTTGGTGGTCGTGGCGCGATAGTCGGCGAACACGTTGACCACCGGATCGCGCCGCGCGAGCTCGAGGAACGCGTCGAGGTCCGCCGCGCCGAGGGGGCGGACGCCGTGGCGGGTCGAGAGCACGGCCAGAGCCTACGCTGGACCGGGAGCTGCGATCCGGATCCTGCAACCTTTCCGTGCCCGTCGGCATCTGACAGGCATGAAGACCCTCGCCCTCCTCCTCGCCACGGTCCTGGCGCTCGCGACCCTGGCCGCCCCTCCCGCCCTCGCTGCCGCCCCGACGGTCGAGATCAAACCCACCCAGCTCCCCCGTGGCGCCGACGTGGCGATCCCCCACGTCGTCGGCAAGACGATCGTCGACGGTGACACCCGGATCCCGGTCCGGGCCAAGTACGTCCAGCTCCTCGGCGTCTCCGGCGACGCCTATGTCGTCCAGGTCCCCTATCGCGTCCTGCGCGTCACCACTGAGAGCCGCGAGCAGGTCGTGCGCTTCCGCGACGGCGTCGACTCGCTCCTGAGCCACGACGGAGAGCACGTCGTCCTCACCGCCATCAACCAGCGCGGGCGCAGCACGGTGCGCGTCCTGGACGCCGCCACCGGCACCGAGGTCGCCACCCGCACGTTCCGCAAGTGGGCCGTCTCGCTCGACGCCGACGGGAGCGAGGTCGCGCTGACCGCCACGAAGCCGGACCGCACGCTGCGGTGGGACTTCGACGCCGACCGAACCCACCGCATCGCTCGCCGGGCCGCGGGAGTCGTGGACTTCGGCGCCGACCGGGTCTCGACGTTCACCCGCAACCCCTACCTGGGCGGCTGCACGGTAATCACCTCGCTGAGCCGACCGGACCAGGAGCTGTGGCGCTCGTGCCGCGAGGCCGTGATCCGCTTCAGCCCGGACGGTGAGCGGATGGTGACCACCCACAAGCTCGCCGACGGACCCGGTCCCAACCGGGTGACGATGCGTGACGCGAGCGGCACGGCGCTCACGAAGTACCGCAGCTCCTGGTTCTCCGGGATCGAGTGGGAGAGCAACACCGCGCTGCTGCTCGACGCCAACTCCCGTCGCCTCGGCGCCACCGTGCGGTGCGAGCTCGACGAGTGCGAGCGCGCCACCCGGGTCCGGCGGACCGAGGTGTAGGGGCGGCTACGAGACGCTGACCGAGGCGCCCGCGCCGTCGACGGACTCCATGCCTTCGGCGATCCGCATGGCCTCCTCGATGAGGGTCTCCACGATCTTCGACTCCGGCACGGTCTTGATGACCTCGCCCTTGACGAAGATCTGGCCCTTGCCGTTGCCCGAGGCGACGCCCAGGTCGGCCTCCCGGGCCTCACCGGGACCGTTGACGACGCACCCCATGACCGCCACGCGCAGCGGCACCTCGAGCCCGTCGAGGCCGGCGGTCACCTCGTCAGCGAGCTTGTAGACGTCGACCTGGGCGCGGCCGCACGACGGGCACGAGACGATCTCGAGCTTGCGCGGGCGCAGGTTCAACGACTGCAGGATCTGGATGCCGACCTTGACCTCCTCGACCGGAGGCGCGGACAGCGAGACCCGGATCGTGTCGCCGATGCCCCGCGAGAGCAGGGCACCGAAGGCGGTGGCCGACTTGATCGTGCCCTGGAAGGCCGGCCCCGCCTCGGTGACCCCGAGGTGCAGCGGCCAGTCACCGGCCTCGGCGAGCAGCTCGTAGGCGCGCACCATGACGACCGGGTCGTTGTGCTTGACCGAGATCTTGAAGTCGTGGAAGTCGTGCTCCTCGAAGAGCCCGGCCTCCCACACCGCGGACTCCACGAGCGCCTCCGGAGTCGCCTTGCCGTACTTCTCCAGCAGCCGCTTGTCGAGGGAGCCGGCGTTGACGCCGATCCGGATCGAGGTGCCGTGGTCCTTCGCGGTCCGGGCGATCTCCTTGACCTGGTCGTCGAACTTGCGGATGTTGCCGGGGTTGACCCGGACGGCGGCGCAGCCGGCCTCGATCGCGGCATAGACGTACTTCGGCTGGAAGTGGATGTCGGCGATCACCGGGATCTGCGACTTCTGCGCGATCGCCGGCAGCGCCTCCGCGTCGTCCTGGCTCGGGCAGGCCACCCGGACGATGTCGCAGCCGGACGCGGTGAGCTCCGCGATCTGCTGGAGCGTCTTGTTGATGTCGGAGGTCAGCGTGGTGGTCATTGACTGCACGGACACCGGGTGGTCGCTGCCGACCCCGACCTTGCCGACCTGGATCTGACGGGTCGTGCGACGCGGTGCGAGCACCGGCGGCGGGGCCGCGGGCATGCCCAGGTTGATCTCGGTCATGCGACGATCCTAGGCGTCGAGGTGCAGCGGGACGACGAGGTCCCCGACGATCAGCACGACGCCCATGACCAGCAGCGCCCCTGCGACGCAGTAGGCGATCGGCAGCAGCCGTGCCACATCGACGTAGCCCGGGTCGGGACGACCCCGCAGCCGGGCCCACCCACGCCTGATCGCCTCCCAGAGCGCGCCGGCGATGTGGCCGCCGTCCAGCGGGAGCAGCGGGATGAAGTTGAACATGCCGATGAAGAAGTTGAAGCTCGCGATCAGCAGCAGCAGGAAGACCGCCTTCTCCTGGACCGGGAAGGCCTCGTGCGCGACCGTCTCGCCCGCGATCCGGCCGCCGCCGACGATGCTGACCGGTCCGTTCGGGTCCCGCTCCTCCAGACCGACGATCGCCTCGGCCACGCCCCAGACCTTGACCGGCAGCGTCGCGAGCGCCTTCACGGTCTCGACGGTCATCGTGCCCATCTGGTCGAGGGTGTAGAGCGGACCCCCGGTCGTGACCTGGACGTACGTCGTGGGCGTGACCCCGAGGAACCCCACCTGGGTGAGCGTCTGGTCGGTGCCGGACTCCGGTCGTGCCTCGACGGTGGTGCTGGTCGTCCCGCTCAACGGCTCGCCGTCGCGCTCGTAGCCGATGACGGCCGTGCCGTCGTCGTTGCTCCGGATCAACGCGCGCAGCTGGTCCCAGTCACTGATCGGGGTGCCGTTGAAGGTGGTGATCACGTCGCCGGGCAGCAGGCCCGCCTCGGCGGCGGGGCTGGGCGGGTCGCTGGGGAGGCAGTCGATGCGGTCGTCGACGTAGGGGATGACGCACTGCGAGACCTCGGCGATCACCGGCTGGCCGGGCTCGGGCTCGACCGTCCGCTGACCGTAGGACGCGAAGACGCCCCAGAAGATGAGGAACGCGATCAGGATGTTCACCGTCGGCCCGCCGGCCATCACGATGACCTTCTTCCACCACGACATCTTGTAGAAGAGCCGGTCGGAGTCCTCGGGCTGGATCGTCTCCCACTCGGCCGCGCGCGCGTCCGAGATGAGCTGGGTGAAGAGCCCGGTGTTGGACTTGCGGACCCGGACCACCTGGTTGCCGTCGGCGTCCACCTCGACCTCGTCGGCGAGGTCCACGGCGCCGGGCGGCAGCATCCCGACGATCTTCACGTAGCCGCCGAGCGGGATCGCCTTGACGCCGTACTCGGTCTCGCCGACCCGCTTGCTCCACACGGTCGGCCCGAAGCCGATGAAGTATTGGGTGACCTTCCCGCCGAACCTCTTCGCCGGGATCATGTGGCCGAGCTCGTGCAGGCCGATCGACGCCAGGATGGCGACCACGAAGATCACCACACCGAGCAGGTAGAACAGACTGGTCACGAACGTCCCTCGATCAGCTGGCGGGCCGTCTCGCGGGCCCAGGAATCCGCGGCGAGAATGTCCTCGACCGCCACCTCAGAGGGTACGTCGTGTCGACTGAGAACCGCCTGAACCACGGGCACGATGCCGGTGAAGGCGAGTCGACCGTCGCGGAAGGCGCCGACGCACTCCTCGTTGGCCGCGTTGTAGACCGCGGGGGCGGTCCCGCCCTGCTCCCCCGCGGCGCGAGCCAGCGCGACCGCCGGGAAGGCCTCGTCGTCGAGCGGGAAGAACTCCCAGGTCTCGGGCCGGGTCCAGTCCACCGACGGCGCCGCATCGGGCACCCGGTCCGGCCAGGCCAGCCCGAGCGCGATCGGGATCAGCATCGTCGGGGGGCTCGCCTGCACCAGGGTCGAGCCGTCGACGAACTCGACCATCGAGTGCACGACGCTGGTCGGGTGCACCACGACCTCGATCCGGTCGAACGGGATCCCGAAGAGCAGGTGCGCCTCGATGACCTCCAGGCCCTTGTTGACCAGGGTCGCGGAGTTGATGGTGACCACCGGGCCCATGTCCCAGGTCGGGTGCGCCAGGGCCTCCTCGACCGTGACCGCGCCGAGCTCCTCGCGGCTGCGCCCGCGGAACGGGCCGCCGCTCGCGGTGAGCACCAGCCGGCGTACCTCCTCGGCGCTGCCGCCGCGCAGACACTGGGCGAGGGCGCTGTGCTCGGAGTCGACGGGGACGATCTGACCCGGCTTCGCCCGGTCCAGCACCAGCGGGCCGCCCATGATCAGCGACTCCTTGTTGGCCAGCGCCAGGGTGTTGCCGGCGTCCAGCGCGGCCAGCGTCGGGCGCAGCCCGACCGCGCCGGTGATCCCGTTGAGGACCACGTCGCAGCCGATCGAGGCGGCCGCCACGCTCGCCTCCTCCCCCAGACCCGCGAAGAGGTCGGGCGCGGCCGGGGAGAACTCGGCCACCTGCCGTTCGAACAGCTCCGGCTGCGAGCCGCCCGCGGTCAGCGCGACCACGCGGAACCGGTCCGGGTTGGCCCGGACCAGGTCCAGGGCCTGGGTGCCGATGGAGCCGGTGCTGCCGAGGATCACGACGTCTCTCACGCCGCCAGTCTCCCGCACGCCACCGACCGATCACGAATTCGTTGCCGACCGCCCCTGTGGGAACGAGATCACTCGTCATAGGCTCTCGCCCATGACCGAATCTGCTGTCGGCGGCCCCCGCCTCCCCCAGGAGCGCCGCCTCCTCACCGAGATCCCCGGACCCGCGTCGCTGGAGCGACTGGAGCGCAAGCGGGCCCACGTCGCCGACGGCGTCGGCACCGCTCTCCCCGTGTTCGTCGTCGCGGCCGGAGGCGGGGTGCTGGTCGACGTCGACGGCAACTCGCTGATCGACCTCGGCTCGGGGATCGCCGTCACCAGCGTCGGCAACGCCGCACCCGCCGTCGCGCGCAACGTGCACGCCCAGGTCGACACGTTCACCCACACCTGCTTCATGGTCACGCCGTACGACGGCTACGTCGACGTCTGCGCCGAGCTGGCCGCGCTGACCCCGGGCGACCACCCCAAGAAGTCCGCCCTGTTCAACTCCGGGGCCGAGGCCGTCGAGAACGCCGTCAAGATCGCCCGGGTGGCGACCGGCCGCGACGCCGTCGCGGTCTTCGACCACGCCTACCACGGGCGCACCAACCTGACGATGGCGATGACCTCGAAGAACATGCCCTACAAGCAGGGGTTCGGACCGTTCGCGGGCGAGGTCTACCGGGCGCCGATGTCCTACCCGCTGCGCGACGGGCTCTCGGGTCCGGATGCCGCAGCCCGCGCGATCGACGTGCTCGACAAGCAGGTCGGCGCCCACAACATCGCCTGCGTCGTGATCGAGCCGATCCTCGGCGAGGGTGGCTTCGTCGTGCCCGCCCCGGGTTTCCTGCCCGCACTCGCCGCCTGGGCCAGGGACAACGGCGTCGTGTTCATCGCCGACGAGATCCAGTCCGGCTTCTGCCGCACCGGGTCGTGGTTCGCCTGCGACGACGAGGGCGTGGTGCCCGATCTGGTCACCGTCGCCAAGGGGATGGCCGGGGGTCTGCCGCTCGCGGCCGTCACCGGCCGGGCCGAGCTGATGGACTCCGTGCACGTCGGCGGCCTGGGCGGGACGTACGGCGGCAACCCGGTCGCCTGCGCCGCCGGGCTCGGCGCGATCGAGGAGATGCGCACCCACGACCTGGCCGGCCGGGCCCGCGAGATCGGCCAGCGGATGCGGGCGCGCCTCGAGGCGCTCGCCGTCGAGCACGACGTCATCGCCGACATCCGTGGTCGCGGCGCGATGATGGCGATCGAGCTGTGCGCACCGGGCACCCTCGACCCCGACCCGGTGCGGACCGCTGCCATCTCGGCCCACTGCCACCAGCAGGGCGTGGTGACCCTGACCTGTGGCACGTGGGGCAACGTCTTCCGCTTCCTGCCCCCGCTCTCGATCAGCGACGAGCTGCTCGATGAGGCCTTCGATGTGGTCGCGGAGGCGTTCACCGCCACCATGTGATCGTTGACACACGTCAACTAGAACCGGTTCTATGTCGGTCATGACGTTCGACACGATCATCAAGGGTGGCCGCTGGTTCGACGGGACGGGCGCGGCGTCCGCGGTCCGCAACCTCGGGATCCGCGACGGCCACGTCGTCACGATCACGGCCGACGAGCTCAACGAGACCGGCTGCCCGGAGGTGGTCGAGGCCTCCGGGCAGTGGGTGCTCCCCGGGTTCGTCGACATCCACACGCACTACGACATCGAGGTGCTCGACGGCCCCGGCCTGGCCGAGTCGGTGCGCCACGGCGTCACGACGCTGCTGCTGGGCTCCTGCTCGCTCTCGACGGTGCACGTGGGCGGCGTGGACGCCGGAGACCTGTTCGGCCGGGTCGAGGCGATCCCCCGCCAGCACGTGATCCGCGCCGTCGACGAGCACCGCGACTGGTCGACGGCGCAGCAGTACGTCGACGCGCTCGAGTCGCTGCCGCTCGGCCCGAACCTCGCGGCGTTCCTCGGCCACTCCGACATGCGTGCAGCGACGATGGGCCTGGACCGCGCGACCCGCAAGGAGGTCCGGCCCTCGCGGCGCGAGCAGGCCCGGATGGAGTCGATGCTCGAGGAGGCGCTGGACGCCGGCTTCGTCGGGATGTCGGCCCAGCAGCTGCTCTTCGACAAGCTCGACGGCGACCTGTGCCGCTCGCGCACCCTGCCCTCGACGTACGCCAAGGGCAAGGAGATGCGTGGCCTGCGCAAGATCCTGCGGCGCCGGCGCCGAGCCCTGCAGGCCGGCCCGGACGCCAGCAGCCCCGTCTCGACGATCGGCGGGCAGGCGCTCGGCTCGATCGGCTGGTTCGGCCGGCCGGCACTGCGCACCAGCCTGCTCTCGGCCGCCGACATCAAGGCGATCCCCTTCGTCATCCACCTGATGCGTCCGATCGCGAACCTGGTCAACAAGCTCGGCGCCGACTTCCGCTGGCAGCACCTGCCGGTGCCGTTCGAGGTCTATGCCGACGGCATCGACCTGGTCATCTTCGAGGAGTTCGGCTCCGGCGCGATGGCCCTGCACATCCAGGAGAAGCTCGCTCGCGACGAGCTGATGCGCGACCCGGAGTACCGCAAGGCGTTCCGCAAGGACTACGAGAGCAAGTACGGGCCCCGGGTGTGGCACCGCGACTTCTACGACGCCGAGATCGTCGCCTGCCCCGACGACTCGGTCGTCGGCAAGTCCTTCGGCCAGGTCGGTGACGAGCGCGGCGAGAAGCACCCCGTCGACGCCTTCCTCGACCTGGTGCTCGAGCACGGCACCGACATCCGGTGGCGCACCACCATCAGCAACCACCGCCCGCAGGTCCTCCAGAAGCTGGCGCAGGACTCCGGCATCCAGATCGGCTTCTCCGACGCGGGCGCGCACCTGCGCAACATGGCCTTCTACAACTTCGGGTTGCGGCTGCTCCGCCACGTGCGCGACGCCGAGCGGGCGGGCAAGCCGTTCATGACGATCGAGCAGGCCGTGCACCGGCTCACCGGCGAGCTCGGCGAGTGGTACCGCATCGACGCCGGGACGCTGCGCGTCGGCGACCGCGCCGACATCGTCGTCATCGACCCCGCACGGCTCGACGACACCCTCGAGAGCTACCACGAGAGCCCCGTCGAGCAGTACGGCGGGCTCTCGCGGATGGTCAACCGCAACGACGCCGCCGTGCCGGCCGTCTTCATCAGCGGCCGCCGCGTCGTGGCCGACGGCGCGCCGACCCCGCTGGTCGGCTCGGAGCGGACCGGACAGTTCCTGCGCGCCGACCGGCCCGGTGCGGCCGTTCCGGCGGCGGGCGCGGTCGAAGCCGCCTCGTGACCCGCACCCCCACCGAGGCCGTGCTCGGCCTCTGGCGCACCCTGTCCGCCCGTGACTACGACGGCATCGCGGACTGGGTGAGCGAGGGCTGCCTCTACCTCGACATGCCGGTCGGTCCCGCGTTCGCTGCGCGCGGGCCCGTCGACATCGCCAAGAGGCTCCGGGTCGGCTGGGGCGAGCTCGCGGCGTACGAGAACCACGACGGGCTGATCGTCGCCGACGGAGACGGCAACGTGATGTACGAGCACTCCGAGACGTGGACCTTCGCGTCCGGGGAGGTGCTCACGCTGCCGTTCGCCACCGTGCATCGGGTCCGCGACGGCCGGGTCACGCTCTGGAAGGACTACTGGGACTACGGCGCGCTCGTGAACAGCGCGCCCGCCTCCTGGGTCGAGGGGCTCGCCACCGCGGACACGTCCTGGGCGTACGACGCGACGGCCGACCTGGCCTGATCCTGGAGCCTCAGCCGGCGAGAGGCCCCACGCGCCGGCCGGCTCGGACCCGGGCCGACGCCCCGGGGACAACCCCGCAGGAATCTCGCGCGTCACACCTGTGTCGATCCCGGGTCAGGGGCCGACGTCCGCGAGAGGATGGCGAGATGGACGTGAGCAGGCCGAGGACCATCCTGATGGGCGTCCTCGTCGGGACCGCCGCTGCTCTCGTGCCACTCGCGCCACTCGCGCCCTCGGCGACCGGAGCACCGCAACGGGCCGAGCGGGTCGTCCCGTGCTCGACGGGACTGGTCTCCCTGACCTTCGACGACGGCCCCTCTCCCACCGTCACCCCGCGGCTGAGCCGGCTGCTGAAGCGCGAGAAGGTGCCGGCGACGTTCTTCATGGTCGGCAACCGTGTCGCCTCCCACCCCGTCATCGCCCGACTGGTCGCGGATCGTGGCTTCGCGATCGGCAACCACTCGTGGGCGCACACCGACATGACCACCCAGACCGACGCCGAGCTGCGCAGCGCGGTCCGGACCACCCGGGCGGCGCTGGTGGACGCAGGCGTGCGCCCGACCAGGCTGGTGCGCCCGCCGTACGGCGCCATCAACGACCGGGTCCGCTCGGTCCTCACCGGGATGGACCTGAAGCCGGTGCTGTGGAGCATCGACACCCGCGACTGGGCCGGCCGCACGTCCGCGCAGATCCGCGCCAGCGTGGTGTCGGCGGTGCGTCCGCACCGAACCAACCTCGTGCTCCTGCACGACGGCGTGGCCAATTCTCCGGCCACCCTGGGGGCGATGCCCGCGATGATCTCCGACCTGCGTCGACGCGGCTACTGCTTCGCCGCGCTCGGCGCCAACGGCACTCCGATCCCTCCCGTCCCGGTTGCCTCGGTCCGTGCCGACCAACGTCGCGTCACCGAGGGCGAGCGGGCCGCGTTCACGATCCGGCTGGACCGGCCCACGTCGCGTCCGACCACCGTGCGAGTCACCCCCGGCCCCCGGGTCGTCCGGTTCGGCGTCGGCAAGACGGTCGCGCACCGCTCCTGGCGGGTGCGTCAGGACGCGGTCGACGAGCACCGTCAACGCTTCGAGGTCAGGCTCGGCAACGGCTCACGCGCTTCGGTCCGGGTCATCGACGACGATCCGGCGCCGGTCGCCTCGCTGCGCGGCACGTCGGTCCAGTCGTCGCCGCTGCTGGCGACGCCGGTCGCGGTCGGCGTCCGCCTGGATCGGCGCTCGGACCGTGACGTGGTCGTCCGCGTCCGCAGTCCGCTCGGGCGGATCACCGCGATGGTCGCTGCGGGCACGCGGCGCGCCGAGCTGGCGTTGGAGGTGCCCGCCGGCGAGCCGTCCGACGAGGTGCGCGAGATCCCGGTCCGCATCGTCAAGGTGATCCACGGCTCCCCGGGCGCCGACGCCACCATCACCGTCCAGCCGCCCGCCCAGAACCGCACCCAGGCCGCCCGGGCCGCGGTCGCGCAGATCCGATGGCCGCGCCTGGTCGTCCCCCGACTGCACTAGGGGTCGACCAGGCCGCGCGTCAGAGCTCCTTGATGCCCCAGGGGCTGCCGTACTCGGTGAGCAGGTCGAGGAACGGCACGGCGTCGAACGCCTCCGGGCCCAGCACGCCGGCGCCCGACCACGTGCCCCGCGAGATCAGCTCCAGGGCCACCACCGGGTTGATGGCCGTCTGCCACACGACGCACTGGTGTCCGTACTCCTGCATCGTCGTCTCGTTGTCGACCACGTGATAGAGGTACGTCGACCGCGCCGCGCCGTCCTTGCCCGTGCCGGTCACCCACAGGCCCGCGCAGGTCTTGCCCTTCATGCGCGGACCCACGGTCGCCGGGTCGGGCAGCACGGCCGCCACCACGTCGCGGGGCGACACCTCGACGCCCTTGACCCGCACCGTCTCGGTGCTGTCGAGGCCGAGGGTGTGCAGCACCTTCAGGATGTTGATGAACTCGTCGCCGAGGCCGTACTTGAAGGTCGCGCGCTTGCAGTCGACCCAGCGCGGCATCAGGAGCACCTCCTCGTGCTCCACGTTGACGCACTCGACCGGACCGATCCCCTCGGGGAAGTCGAAGACCTCCGGCTCGGAGAACGGCGGCGTGGTGAACCAGCGCCCGTCCGGGTCGGTCGCCGACCTCTCCCAGATCACCGGCGGGTTCAGGCACTCCTCGATCGTGGTCCACATCGAGAACGACGGCGCGAAGATCTCGTTGCCGTCGTCGTCGGTGACCACGAGGTTGGCGCCGTCGCGGGTGCCCAGCTCGTCGATCTCGCTGAACAGGTGGTCGGCCGCGTAGCGCGCGAAGACGTCGGACAGCCCCGGCTCGACCCCCATGCCCACCAGGGCCAGCCGCCCGGCTGTCTCCCAGTCCGAGGCGACCGCGAACTGCTCGTCGCCGAGCTTCACGCCGGTCTTCTCGAACGGCGACTCCGGGTGCGGCTTCGACAGCGACATCGCCATGTCGACGTAGTCGGCGCCGGCGGCGAACGCGCCGTCGAAGATCGACATGTTGAACACCGGGTCGACCGCGTTCATCACGTGCGTGATGGCGTGCTCGCGGCACAGCGCTGCCACGGCGTCGGTCGACGAGGCGTCGATCTGCGCCGCGACGAACCGCTCGTCCGTGGCGGCCGCCTTCTCGGCGCGAGCCAGGTCGTAGTCGGCGACCACGATGGTCTCGAAGAAGTCACGTCGGGCGGCGATGGCGGCGAACGCGGAACCGACACCTCCGGTGCCGATCAGCAGGATTCTCATGGGTGTCTGTTCTTCCGTTCTCGCTCAGCCGATGTAGGACATGACGTGCTTGATGCGGGTGTAGTCCTCGAGGCCGTACATGGACAGGTCCTTGCCGTAGCCCGAGTGCTTGAAGCCGCCGTGCGGCATCTCGGAGATGAAGGGGATGTGGGTGTTGATCCAGACGCAGCCGAAGTCGAGGTGCTTCGACATCCGCATCGCGCGGCCGTGGTCCTTGGTCCAGACGCTCGAGGCCAGGCCGTAGTCGACGTCGTTGGCCCAGCGCAGCGCCTCGGCCTCGTCGGTGAACTTCTGCACGGTCATGACCGGGCCGAAGATCTCGGACTGGATCTGCTCGTCGTCCTGGCGCAGGCCCGAGAGGACGGTCGGCTCGTAGAAGTAGCCGCGCTCCCCCTGCCGCACGCCGCCGGTCTCGAG
Source organism: Nocardioides sp. (assembly GCA_049593675.1). GTDB lineage: Bacteria > Actinomycetota > Actinomycetes > Propionibacteriales > Nocardioidaceae > Nocardioides. Next base: position 5,226 of record JBAWHI010000053.1, on the reverse strand, counting down.
CGTGGCGTGGTCAGGGAGCCGGTCGACCACGGCGCTCACCCGGTCGAACTGGGCCTGGTTGTTCAGCGGGCCGAAGTAGGTGTCCTCGTGACTCGGGTCGCCGGTCGGCATCCCCTTGGCGGCCTCGGTGAGTGCCGCGACGAAGTCGTCGTGGACGCCCGGCGCGACGAGCACGCGGGTGGCCGCCGTACAGTCCTGGCCGCCGTTGAACAGGCCGGCTCCGGCGATGCCCTCGGCCGCCTTCTCGAGGTCGGCGTCGTCGAACACGATGCACGGCGCCTTGCCGCCGAGCTCGAGGTGGACCCGCTTGAGGTCCCGGGCAGCGGAGCTCGCGACCTCCATGCCGGCACGCACCGAGCCGGTGATCGCGACCATCTGCGGGGTCTTGTGCTCCACCAGGGCGCGACCGGTGTCGCGGTCGCCGCACACGACGTTGAGCACGCCCGGCGGCAGGAACTCCTGGGCCAGCTCGGCCAGGAGGGTGGAGCTGGCGGGCGTGGTGTCGCTCGGCTTGAGCACGACGGTGTTGCCGCCGGCCAGCGCCGGCGCGATCTTCCAGATCATCATCAGCAGCGGGTAGTTCCACGGCGTCACCTGCCCGACGACGCCGATCGGCTCGCGCCGGACCCAGGAGGTGTGATCGGCGAGGTACTCCCCCGCCGACTTGCCCTCGGGGACCCGGGCGGCGCCGGCGAAGAACCGGAAGTGGTCGGAGGCGTAGGGCATCTCCTCCTCCATGGTCAGTCCCAGGGGCTTGCCGGTGTCCTTGCACTCGACGGCGTTGATCTCCTCGATGCGCGACTCGATGGCATCGGCGATCTTGAGCAGCGCGGCGGCGCGGTCCTGCGGGGTCGTGTCGCCCCAGGACTCGAACGCGGCAGCGGCCGCGCCGTAGGCCCGGTCGATGTCCTCGGCACCGGAGCGGGGCGCCTGGGCGTACACCTCACCGGTGGTCGGGTCGATGATGTCGTAGGTCTCCCCCGAGGCGGCGTCGGTGAGCTGTCCGTTGATGACGTTCGTGAAGGTGGTCTGGTCGGCCATGCCGCGAGCCTAGAGGTCGGACAACGGAATCTGTAGTAGCGGGCCGCTACCTGACACGGATTTCGTTGATTCAGGTCTGATAGACGGGGTTTCCGTCGATCCACGTCGACACGACTCGCGCGGTCGCGATCTCGTCGGCCGCCCCGGCGAACGGGTCGCGGTCCAGCACGACCAGGTCGGCCACCGCGCCCGGGCGCAGCACGCCTGCGTCGTCTCGGTGGTTGGCCCACGCCGACCCCGAGGTGTACGCCGCGAACGCCGTCTGCGCCGTGAGCACCTGCTCGAGCAGGAACGGGTCCCGACCACTGCCGGGGTCGACCCGGGTCACCGCGACCTGGATCGCCTGGAGCGGGTCCGGGGAGCTGACCGGCCAGTCGCTGCCGGCGACCAGTCGCGCCCCGGCACGATGCAGGTCTCCGAAGGGGTACTGCCACCGGCTCCGCTCCTGGCCCAGGAACGGGATCGTGAGGTCGACCATCTGGTCGTCCGCGCAGGCCCACAGCATCTGCAGGTTGGCCGCGACACCGAGGGCCGCGAAGCGCGACACGTCGTCGGGATGGACCAGCTGCAGATGGGCGATGTGGTGGCGACGCCCGGGGGCGGTCCCCTCGAAGGCGTCCAGCGCCTCACGGGTGCCGCGGTCGCCGATCGCGTGCACGTGCACCTGGAACCCCTCGGCGTCGAGGGCCTGCACCGCGTCCCGGATCGCCGCCGCCGTCAGGAACGAGTGGCCGCTGTTGTCGGTCGGGTGCCCGCACCGGTCGAGATAGGGCGCCAGCATCGCGGCCGTGCCGTTCTCCGCGACGCCGTCCTGCATGATCTTGACCGTCGTCGCCCGGAACCGGCCACCGGTCATGGTGTCGCGCCTTCCGACGAGGTCGGCGACCTGCTCCACGCCGAGGCGCCGCTCCCACCACAGCGCGCCGACGACGTGCGAGAGCAGGTCGCCGTTGCCCGCCGCGGTCTCGTACGTCGAGGCCGGGTCGTCCATGCCGGAGTAGGCGCCGACGATGGCGTCCTGCCAGCTGGTGACGCCGACCGAGTGCAGGTAGGCCTGACCCGCCATCAGCCCGGCGTAGTAGTCCTCGCCGGTCGTGCGCGGGACGAACCGGGAGACGAGCGCGGTCGCGCCCTCCTGCAGGGTGCCGCTCGGTCGGCCGTCGGGGTCGCGTTCGATCCGTCCGTCGGGCGGGTCGGGGGTGTGCTCGTCGATGCCGGCGATCTCCAGGGCCCGGCTGTTGACCCACGCACCGTGGTGGTCGCGGTTGGGCAGGAACACCGGGCGGTCGGGCACGATGCGGTCCAGGTCGGCCGCCCGCGGCGTGCCGCCCGGGAAGGCCGGCATCGACCACCCGCCGCCGAGGATCCACTCCGCGGACGGGTTCGCGTCGGCGTACGCCGTGATCGCGGCGAGGTAGTCCTCGCGGGTCTCGTGCCCGCTCAGGTCGCACCGCATCCGCTCGAGGCCGCCCTGGATGGGGTGCACGTGGGCGTCGGTGAAGCCGGGCGACAGCAGCCCGCCCTGCAGGTCGATCACGGTGGTCGAGGACGGCACCCGGCCGCCCGCCCCGTCCCCGCGGTGGACCGCGGAGATCCGCCCGTCCTCCACCAGGACCTCCCCGGCGCCGATGTGGCGGTGGCCGTCGAAGAGGGCGCCGTTGGTGAAGAGCGTGCTCATCTCCCCTCCAGCAGCGGCCCGGCCGGGTCGTGGGAGATCCCGTGCTTGCGGGCGGCCAGGCCCGAGAGCGCCTCGAGGCAGACCCGGTTGGCGAGGAAGGCGGTGATCTCCGCGTGGTCGTACGGCGGTGACACCTCGACCACGTCGATCCCCGCGACCGGGAGCTCGCGGCAGATCCGGCGCACCGCGTCGAGCAGCTGCCGGCTGGAGAGACCGCCGGGCTCCGGCGTACCGGTCCCGGGCGCGTGGCCCGGATCGCAGACGTCGATGTCGACGGAGAGGAACACCGCGTCGCACTCGTCGAGGGCGATCTCGAACGCCTCGTCGAGGCACTCCTCGAGCCCGCGCTTGCCGATCTCGGTCATCTCGTAGGAGCGCATGTCCTGCTCGGCCATCCACTGCAGCGTCTCGGGCCCGGGCCAGTAGCCGCGCAGACCCATCTGCAGGAACCGGTCGCCACGCAGTGCCCCGGACTCGATCAGCCGGCGCATCGGCTGCCCGTGGCCGTAGAGCGACCCGAACTCGATGTCGCCGGTGTCGGCGTGCGCGTCGAAGTGGATCATCGACACCTTGCCGTAGCCGAGGTGACGGGCCACGCCGGTCGCGTCCGGGAGCGCGATCGAGTGGTCGCCGCCCAGCACGAGCGGGATCGCGCCGGCCGACGCGACCTGGTAGACCGCCTCCTCGAGGCTGCCGAGCGCGCGCTCGATCTCACCGGGCGGCATCTCCACGTCGCCGGCGTCGACCACGCGGAGGTCCTGGAGCGCATCGACGCGCAGCGCGAGGTGGGGGCGCGACCCGTCGTGCGGGAGGTAGTCGGTCTGCCGGATCGCCTGGGGACCGAAGCGGGTGCCGGGCCGGTGGGAGGTGCCACCGTCGAACGGCGCCCCCACGACGACCACGTCCGCGGCTGCGAGCGCGGCCGCGTCGGCGAGGTCCACCGGGTCGACGCCCAGGAAGGTGATGTCGGGGCCGAACTGTGCGCCGTACCGAGTCATGTGGCCTTCCTATCACGGCATCTTCCTTCGGAATCCGCGCAAATCACAGCAAACTGCTTCGGATCCACTTGCCTTTGTCGCGTGTCACCACGCACCATGGACCCATGTCGCACGACTACGAGCACCTTCAGCGCGCTGCCAAGGACCACCTGTGGATGCACTTCACCCGACACTCGTCGTACGCCGACGCAGACGTGCCGGTGATCGTGCGCGGTGAGGGCGCCTACATCTACGACGCCCAGGGCAACCGCTACCTTGACGGGCTCGCCGGGCTGTTCGTCTCGCAGCTGGGGCACGGCCGCACCGAGCTCGCCGACGCCGCGGCCGCCCAGGCCCGCGAGCTGGCGTTCCACCCGCTGTGGTCCTACGCGCACCCGAGCGCGATCCTGCTCGCCGAGCGGATCGCGTCGTACGCCCCCGGCTCGCTGAACCGGGTCTTCTTCAGCAGCGGCGGCGGCGAGTCCGTCGAGACCGCGTGGAAGCTGGCCAAGAACTACTTCAAGCTCACCGGCAAGCCGATGAAGCACAAGGTGATCAGCCGGTCGATCGCCTACCACGGCACCACCCAGGGCGCGCTGTCGATCACCGGGCTGCCGCCGCTCAAGCAGCAGTTCGAGCCGCTGGTGCCCTCGACCTTCCGGGTCCCGAACACCAACATCTACCGCGCCGCCGAGAGCACCGGCGGCTTCCTCGACGACAGCGACCCCGAGGCGTTCGGCCGCTGGGCCGCCGACCAGATCGCGGTCGCGATCGAGAACGAGGGTCCCGACACCGTCGCAGCCGTGTTCCTCGAGCCGGTCCAGAACGCCGGCGGGTGCTTCCCGCCGCCGCCGGGCTACTTCCAGCGGGTCCGTGAGATCTGCGACGAGTACGACGTGCTCTTCGTCTCCGACGAGGTCATCTGCGCCTTCGGTCGGCTCGGGCACATGTTCGGCGCCGAGCGCTACGGCTACGAGCCCGACATCATCACCTGCGCCAAGGGCATCACCTCCGGCTACGCCCCGCTGGGCGCGATGATCGCCAGCGACCGGCTGATGGAGCCGTTCCTGGCCGACGGCGAGATGTTCGCCCACGGCTACACCTTCGGCGGACACCCGGTCTCGACCGCGGTCGGGCTGAAGAACCTTGAGATCATCGAGGAGGAGAAGGTCCTCGAGCACGTGCGGTCCAACGAGGGTGCGTTCCGCGCCACCCTCGAGAAGCTGCTCGACCTGCCGATCGTCGGCGACGTCCGTGGCGACGGCTACTTCTACGGGATCGAGCTCGTCAAGGACAAGGCCACCCGCGCGACGTTCAGCGACGAGGAGTGCGAGCGGATCCTCTTCGGCTTCGTCTCCAAGCAGCTGTTCGCCGAGGGCCTCTACTGCCGCGCCGACGACCGCGGGGACCCGGTCATCCAGCTCTCTCCCCCGCTCATCTGCGACCAGCAGCACTTCGACGAGATGGAGCAGATCCTCCGCGTCGTCCTCGACAAGGCCGGCCAGATGCTCTGACGCCGACCCGGCGCAG
>JBAWHI010000052.1:0-3029 GCA_049593675.1 Nocardioides sp. | reverse complement strand
GGTAGCGCGCGTTCGGGTTCGCCAGTCCGTGCTGCGCGTTCTTGACCTTGACCCGGGCGAAGTCCTCCTGGGTGGCTCCGTAGAGGTCCATCCGGCGACGCGCATACATCGCGAAGTACGCCGGGTTTGTCATGCCGAGCAGCCGGAACCGCAGCCAGTCCGGGTCGTCCCATCGCTCGCCCGCGTTCGGTGCCAGGAAGCCCTTCGGTGTCGTGTCCGCGCCGACCACGAGCGCGACCTCGCAGAGGCCGGCGAGGATCCGCGCCCGGGCGGTGTCGAGCGCCTGGGCGCCAGTGGCGCAGGCGGCGTACGACGTCGCGACCCGGGCGCCGTTCCAGCCGAGCGCCTGGGCGAACGTCGCGCCGGCGACGTAGCCGCCGTAACCGTTGCGGACGGTCTCGCCGCCGACCACCAGGTCGACGTCGGTCCAGGCGACACCCGCGTCGGCCAGCGCGGCGCGAGCCGCGTGCACGCCGTACTCGACGAAGTTGCGCCCCCACTTGCCCCACGGGTGCATGCCCACACCGGCGACGGCGACGTCGTGCGCGCTCACTGGTCGACCTCCTCGCCCAGCTCGGTGACGGGCTTCCACCGCCAGATGGTGCGGACCCCGGACTCGTCGGCGTAGAGCGGCTCGACGACCAGCTCGACCTCCCCGCCGACGCGGAGGTCGGCGACGCCGTACCCGTCCGCGACCTGGCCCACCACGACGAGCCCCTCGGGCAGCTCGACGGCGGCGAGCGCGAAGGGCTCGTAGGGGTCGGCGCGGGGGACGTACGGCGGCGGCGGCTGGTACTGCGCGTCGGTGTAGGACCACACGGTCCCCCGACGGGACAGCTCGGCGTCCTCGAACTCCTCCCCGGCGCAGTGCGGGTTGCGGCAGAAGCCGGCTCCCGAGGTCCCGCCCAGTCGCGGGAAGGACACCGTGCCGCAGCTGGTGCAGCGGGTGCCGATCAGCGCCGGGTCGGGGCCGGTGGTGAACCAGCCCTCGATGGCAGGGGTCGCCGTCTCCGTCATGCCTCGCACCGTACCAAGCAATTGCTTGGTCGGACACCGAGGTCCACGGATCGCGCCGGTGCGACGCAGTCGGGGCCGGGGGCACGGAGCTGATGCTCCGGCCACCGGCCCCGGTCGCGACGAGAGGAGTCGCTGCTGCTGTCAGTCGATGAAGCCGTTGTCCTTCAGCCAGTCCTCGGCCACCTGCTCGGGCTGCATGAGGTCCACCGAGACCTGCTCGTTCATCGAGTTCATCGCGTCCTGGGTCAGCGCCTCGGAGATCGGGTCGAAGATCTCGTCGAGCTCATCGCCGTACTCGTCGTAGACGTCGGAGGTGAACACCGGGCTCGGGTTGTAGAGCGGGAAGAAGCCCTTGTCGTCCTCGAGGACGGTCAGGTCGAGGGCTGCGATCCGGCCGTCGCTGGTGAAGACCTCACCGAAGTTGCACGGGTCCTGGTCGGCCGTGGCCGTGTAGACCAGTGCGGTGTCCAAGATGGTGACCTGGTCCTTGGGGATGGTGAAGCCGTAGGCCTTCTCCATGCCAGGCAGGCCGTCGTCGCGGGTCGAGAACTCGCTCTCGACGCACAGCGTCACCGCACTCGGGTCGGTGTCGAGCAGGCCGCCCAGGTCGGAGATGGTCGTCGGGCTGCCGAGCTCGTCGGCGGCGGCGGAGGAGTAGGCCAGGCCGTAGGTGTTGTTGAACTCCGCCGGAGCCAGCCAGACCAGGTCGTTCTGCTTCAGGTCCTGGTCACGCACCGCCTCGTACTGCTCGATCCGGTCCGGGATCGGGTCGGTGTTCTTGAAGAAGCTGATCCAGGCCGTGCCGTTGTACTCCCAGTAGGTGTCGATCTCACCCGACGTCAGGGCGGCGCGAGCGGCGTCGGTGCCACCGAGGTTGATCTGGTCGGTCACATCGGCGCCGGCGTTCTCGAGCGCCAGCTTGGAGATGTTGCCGAGGACGAGCTGCTCATCGAAGTCCTTGGACCCCACCGTGATCTGGGCGCCGTTCAGCAGGCCCTCGGTGTCGCTCCCTCCGGAGCTGTCGTCGTCGCTGCCACAGCCCACCATCGCCAGGCTGAGCGTCAGGGCCCCGGATACTGCCAGGAGGCGCTTGGTCTTCATTGGTCGTCCTTTCGGTCGTACTTGGAAGGTTCGTTGGTCCGCTCGAGGCGGCTCTCAGAGTCCGCGGGGGGCGAGCAGCCGGCCCGCCACGCCGGCGAGGTAGTCGACGAGCAGGGCGAGGCCGGAGGCCATCACGACACCGGTGACCAGGACCGGCGTCCGGTTCAGGCCGATGCCCTGGAAGATGACGTAGCCCAGCCCACCGGCACCGAAGAAGGTCGCGAGCGTCGCGGTGCCGACGTTGATCACCAAGGCGGTGCGGATGCCGGCGATCATGACGGGGATGGCCAGGGGCAGCTCCACCTGTCGCAGCACCATCCAGTTGGACAGGCCCATCCCGCGCGAGGCCTTGAGCAGGCTCGAGTCGACCTGCTGCAGACCCACCATCGTGTTGCGCAGGATCGGCAGCGCGGAGTAGGCGACCAGGCCGATGATGACCGCCGAGAAGCCGATGCCCTGCCAGATGACGATGATGGTGATCAGGCCGAGCGAGGGGATCGCCTGCCCGGCGTTCGCCACCCCGAGCGCGACCGGAACGCCGCGACGGGCGAACGGCCGGGTCAGCAAGATCCCCAGCGGGATGGCGATCGCGATCACGATCGCCGTCGAGATCGCGACCATCTTCAGGTGCTCGAGGAGCTTCTCGGTCAGGACCTCCTGATTGAGGACCCGCTGCTCGATGGTGTCCAGGTCGAGCGAGTTCACCCAGAAGTAGGTGGTGGCGCCGATGACGAGCAGGAAGATCGGCATGCCCCACCAGCTGATCCACGAGGTCTTGCGGGTCACCTGCTCGCTCTTGGCGGCGGCGACGGCGGGAGCTACGTCGGGGAGAGCCATCAGAGCTCCACGGTGGCGTGGTTCTTCGCAGCCATGTAGAAGCGGGAGTGCTCCTCGCGCATGGTCCGCACCGC
>JBAWHI010000051.1:0-13008 GCA_049593675.1 Nocardioides sp. | reverse complement strand
CCCATCGCGAACTCGTCCATGTTGGTCTTGCCGAGGATCGGCAGGCCGGCCTCGCGGAGCTTGCGCACGACCGTGGAGTCGTAGGGCGGGATCCAGCCCTCGAGCATCTTCGACCCGCAGGTCGTGGGCAGCCCCTCGGTGGTCAGCACGTCCTTGACCGCGATCGGCACACCGTCGAGCGGGGAGAGCAGGGTGCCGGCAGCGCGACGGTCGTCAGCGGCCGCGGCCTGCTCGAGCGCGCCCTCCGCGTCGAGGTGCAAGAACGCGTGCACCGCGCCATCGACGGCGGCGATCCGGTCCAGCTGGGCCTGGGTCAGCTCCACCGAGGTGGTCTCGCCGGCAGCCAGCGCCTCGACCAGCTCGGCGGCGCTCTTGCGGGTCCAGTCCGTCATCACTGCTCGTCCCCCAGGATCCGCGGGACGGAGAAGCGCTGCTGGTCGACGCTCGGGGCGCCGGAGAGCGCCTGCTCGGGCGTCAGGCCGGGCGTCACGACGTCCTCGCGGAAGACGTTGGTCAGCGGCAGCGCGTGCGAGGTCGGCGGGACGTCCTCGCCGGCGACCTCGCTGATCGACGCGACCGACTCCAGGATCACGCTCAGCTGGGGAGCCAGGTGGTCGAGCTCGGCGTCGGACAGGTCGATCCGGGCGAGATTCGCCAGGTGCGCGACCTCGTCTCGGGTGATTTCAGGCATGAGGTTCATCCTAGGAGAGGCCTCGCCGGAGAATTCTTCGGGTGACGCGTCGAATTCCGGGCACCGGCGGCGTCGTGATGGCGACACTGTTGTTCTGACCAAGGAGTCACCATGAAGTACGTACTGATGTTCACCTCTCGCCCCGACCTCGACGCCACGGTCGACAAGGAACGCCTCGAGGAGGACTACAAAGCCATCTACGCATGGTTCGGGGCCAACGCCGACGTGATCACCGACGCCGGTGCCGAGCTGCTCGGTGTCGAGACTGCGACCACCGTCAAGTTCAGTGAGGGCGGCCCGGTCGTGGTGGACGGGCCGTTCAACGAGGCCAAGGAGGTCATCGGCGGGTTCAGCGTGGTCGACGTCCCCGACCTGGACGCTGCGATCGCGTTGACCAGGACCTGGCCGAGCCTCGGTCTCCCGGGAAGCGCCGTCGAGATCCGGCCGATGATCGAGGACTACAGCCAGTTCGAGTGACCGCCGACGACGCAGACCGGATCCTCACGCAAGTCCTGCGCGAGGAGTCCGGTCTGCTGGTCGCCCGCCTGGCCCGGCGCTTCGACTTCGACCTCGCCGAGGAGGCCGTGCAGCTTGCGGTCGTCGAGGCGCTCACCGCATGGCGTCGCGACGGTCCTCCGGATCGACCCGGGGCCTGGCTGCAGGTGGCTTCGGAGCGCAACGCCCTGGACGCCGTACGGCACCGCAGCCGCCAACGCGCGCTGGCCGAGCGGTCGGTCTCGCCGTCACCACCTCGTCCGGCTGGGACACCCCAGACCGACGAGCGGCTCGCACTGCTGTTCGCGTGCTGCCATCCCGCGCTCACCCCCGAGGCGCGCCTGGCGCTGACCCTGCGCGCGGTCGTCGGCCTCACCACGCCGCAGATCGCCCGCGCCTTCCTCGTCAGCGAGACCACGCTTGCGCAGCGCATCGTCCGCGCCAAGCGGAAGATCGTCTCGGCCGGCATCAGCCTCTGCGTCCCACCCGACGACCAGCTCGCCGAGCGCCTCGCGGACGTGCTCGCCGTCGTCTACGTGATGTTCAACGAGGGGTTCGTCTCGTCGGTCGGCACGACGCAGGACCGCGACCTCGCCGCCGACGCCGTGTGGCTCGCCGGCGTCGTGGCGACCAGCCTGCCGGCCCAGGCCGAGACGTGGGGGCTCGCCGCCCTGCTCACCCTCCAGCACGCGCGATCCGGCGCCCGCTTCGACGCGTACGGCGCCCTGGTGCTGCTGCGCGACCAGGACCGGTCCCGGTGGGACGCAGCCGGGATCGCCGCCGGCGACCGGCTCCTGGAGCGGGCCGCCACCCTGCACGACCCCGGTCGCTACCAGCTGCAGGCGGCGATCGCGGCCTGCCACGCCACCGCCGCCTCGTGGGCGGACACCGACTGGCTCCAGATCGTCAGCCTCTACGACCTGCTCCGCCGCTTCGACGACTCGCCCGTCGTTCGTCTCAACCGCGCCGTCGCCGTCGCCCAGCTCGGTCCCCGCCAGGCGGCTCATGCCCTCGCCGAGGTGGAAGCCCTCGGCGCCGAGCTCGCGGAGTACCACCTCTTCCACGCCACCCGCGGCGAGCTGCTCGCCGGGCTCGGACGCGCCGAAGAGGCCGCGACCGCGAACCGGCGTGCGCTGGCGCTGACCGGCAACGAAGCCGAGCGTCGACTGCTCACCACTCGGCTGCACAGCAGGCCACTGGACGACGGCTCCTGAGGTCACCCCTGGCCGGGAGGTCCTTCCTCGAGCAGTGCCTTGAACCCGTCCTCGTCGAGGATCGCCACGCCGAGCTGCTCGGCCTTGTCGGCCTTCGAGCCCGCGCTCTCCCCCACCACGACGTAGTCGGTCTTCTTCGACACCGAGCCGGCCGCCTTGCCGCCGCGGGACAGGATCGCCTCCTTGGCGGAGTCGCGGCTGAAGTCGACCAGCGAGCCGGTGACGACGATCGTGAGCCCCTCGAGGGTGCGCGGAACGGACTCGTCGCGCTCGTCGGCCATGCTCACGCCCGCGGCGGTCCACTTCTCGACGATCTCGACGTGCCACGGCACCTCGAACCAGGCGGTGACGGCCTCGGCGATGGTCGGCCCGACCCCCTCCGCGGCGGCGAGCTGCTCCTCGGAGGCAGCCCGGATCGCCTCCATCGACCCGAACTCCTGCGCCAGCGCCCGGGCGGCACTCGGCCCGACGTGGCGGATCGAGAGCGCGACCAGGACCCGCCACAGCGGCATGCCCTTGGCGTTGCCCAGGTTGGCGAGCAGCCGCTGACCGTTGGCCGAGAGGACCCGGTCGCCCTCCTCGGTCCTCCTCGCTGCGCGGGTGAACAGGTCGGTGGCCATCAGCTTCTCGGTCGTCAGGTCGAAGACGTCCCCCTCGTTGGTGATCACCCCGGCGTCGAGCAGCGCGGTCGCGGCCTCGTAGCCCAGCCCCTCGATGTCGAAGGCGCTCCGGCCGGCCACGAAGTAGACCCGCTCGCGCACCTGCCCCGGGCACCGCTCGTGGTTGGGGCAGCGCAGGTCCTTGTCGCCCTCCTTCTGCTCGGCCAGGGTCGTGCCGCAGGCCGGACACTCGGTGGGCATCACCCACTCCGCGAGCCCCTCGGGCCGCAGCGGCAGCACCGGTCCCACGATCTCCGGGATCACGTCACCGGCCTTGCGCAAGATGACCGTGTCGCCCGGTCGCACGTCCTTGCGGCGGACCTCGTGGGCGTTGTGGAGGGTGGCGTTCTCGACGGTCGAGCCGGCGACCTTCGTCGGCTCCATCACGCCGTACGGCGTGACCCGGCCGGTGCGGCCGACGTTGACCCGGATCTCGAGGAGCCGGGCGTTGACCTCCTCGGGCGGGTACTTGTAGGCGATCGCCCAGCGGGGCGCGCGACTGGTCGAACCGAGCCGGCGCTGGAGCGCCACGTCGTCGACCTTCACGACGACCCCGTCGATCTCGTAGGGGACGATCGAGTGCCGGTGCTCGCCGGCGTGCTCGACGTACGCCTCGACCTCGGAGAGCGTCGGCAGCACCCGGACCTGCTCGGAGACCGGGAGTCCCCAGGCCGCGAGCGCCTCGTAGGCGTGGGACTGGGCCTGCGGCTCGAACCCGCGGCGGGCGCCGATGCCGTGGCAGACCATGCCGAGCGCGCGGGTGGCGGTCACCCGCGGGTCCTTCTGGCGCAGCGAGCCGGCAGCCGCGTTGCGGGGGTTGGCGAAGACCGGCTTGCCGGCGTCGGTCATCGCCTCGTTGAGGCGCTCGAACGCCGCGCCGGGGAGGAACACCTCGCCGCGCACCTCGATCAGCCCGGGCACCGGGAAGTCCTCGGTGGCGGTGAGCCGGTGCGGCACGGAGTCGATGGTCTTGACGTTGGGCGTGACGTCCTCGCCGGTGCTGCCGTCGCCGCGGGTCAGTGCCCGGACCAGCCGGCCGTCCTCGTAGAGCAGGTTGATCGCGAGCCCGTCGACCTTGAGCTCGCACAGCAGTGCCGGCTCCTCGACCCCGTCGCGCGCCAGACGGGCGTGCCACGACTCGAGCTCCTCGAAGGAGAAGGCGTTGTCGAGGCTCTCCATCCGCTGCAGGTGGTCGACCGCCGTGAACTCGGTCGAGACCGCACCACCGACCTTCTGGGTCGGCGAGTCGGGGGTGCGCAGCTCCGGGTGCTCCTCCTCCAACTCCTGGAGCCGCCGCAGCCGGCGGTCGTAGTCGGCGTCGTCCAGGGTCGGGCTGTCGAGCACGAAGTAGCGCCAGCGGGCGTCCTCGATCTCCTCGGCGACCAGGCGGTGCTCCTCGCGGGGATCCGTCATGGGAGGCATTGTGCCGCCCGGCGCCGACGGTGGCGCACCTGCTCCACCCGGCCGCCGGCCGGGCGGGGAAGAGATGCGAAGAAAAATCGGTTGGGCCGGAATGCGGGCGGTGCGTACGCTGTTCTCGATGAAACGAAACCGTTTCGTTTCATCCACGTGAACGCCGCCCGACAAGGACCTGACGATGACCCCCACCGAGCGCCCCCGCATCGAGGGCGACCGCGAGCTGGAGATCCTCGACGCGACCCTCGAGGTGCTGGCCGACGTCGGCTACGACCGGCTCACCATGGACGCGGTCGCCACCGCGGCCAAGGCCTCGAAGGCCACCCTCTACCGCCGGTGGACCAACAAGGTCAGCCTCGTCATCGACGCCCTGCAGCACAGCAAGGGCCCGACCGCGGTCCCCGACACCGGGTCGCTGCGCTGCGACCTGCTGGAGCTCTCGTGCGCCCCGCAGGGCGGCCTGGCCGACCCGGCCTCGATCTCGACGTTCGCCAGCGTGCTCACCGCGATCGCACGTGACGCCGAGTTCGCCGCCGAGTTCCGGGCCCGGGTCGTCGGGCCGAAGGTCGCCGCCTCCGAGGAGATCTGGGAACGCGCCCGTGAGCGCGGCGAGATCCGCGCGGACGCCGACCTTGCCCTGCTCGAGCCCGCCCTGGCCGGCATCGTCCTGCACCGCGTCTTCGTGATGGGCGAGCTGCCCGACCCCGTCCTGATCACCCGCGTGATCGACCAGATCATCCTGCCGGCCGCGACCTGCGAGCCGGCCACCGCCTGACCTCTCTCGACAGAAGGAAACCCTCATGACCGACGTGGCCAGCGCCGAGAGCACCGGCTCCGGCAAGAAGCTGCGCCTGGGCTGGGCACTCGTGCTCATCTCAGTGGCGCAGCTGATGGTGGTGCTCGACGCCTCCATCGCCAACATCGCGCTCCCCTACATCGGCGCGGACCTCAACATCGACGACGCCAACCTGACCTGGATCGTCACCGGCTACGCCCTCGCCTTCGGTGGCCTGCTGCTGCTCGGCGGCCGCCTCGGCGACCTCTACGGCCGTCGCCGGGTCTTCATGATCGGCCTGGCGACGTTCGCGGTCGCCTCCCTGCTCGGCGGCTTCGCCCAGAGCGAGGGCCTGCTCCTCGCCTCGCGGGGGCTGCAGGGCCTCGGTGCGGCGCTCGCCTCCCCCGCCGCGCTGGCGCTGATCACGACGACCTTCCCGGCCGGTCCGGCACGCAACCGCGCGTTCGCGGTCTACGCCATGATGTCGGGGGCCGGCGCCGCCGTCGGTCTGATCCTCGGTGGCTGGCTGACCGGGCTCGACCCCGTCCTCGGCCTCGAGGGCTGGCGCTGGACCTTCCTCATCAACGTCCCGATCGGCCTGGTCGCGGCCTTCCTCGCTCCGCGCCTCCTCAACGAGTCCGAGTCGCACCCGGGCCAGCTCGACGTACCCGGCGCGATCACCGGCACGCTCGGCCTGCTCGGGCTGGTCTACGGCTTCACCCGCGCCGGCGAGGCCCAGTACGGCTGGGGCGACCCCTGGACGATCGCGTCGCTCGCGACCGGCGTCGTGCTGCTCGCCGTGTTCGCGTTCATCGAGTCCCGCGTGAAGCACCCCCTGCTGCCGGTCCGGGTCTTCGCCAACCGCACCCGCGCCACCAGCTTCCTGGTGATGGCGCTCGTGCCGGCCGCGATGTTCTCGATGTTCTACTTCCTGAGCCTGTTCATCCAGCTCGTCGTGGGCTACAGCCCACTGCACACCGGCTTCGCGTTCCTGCCCTTCTCGATCGGCATCGTGGTCGGGGCCACGATCTCGTCCAACCTCGCCAGCCGCATCGACCCGCGCTACATCGCCGGCGTCGGCACGCTGATGGCTGCCGGGGCACTGATCGGCTTCTCCCGGCTCTCCGTGCCGCACACGCTCACGGACCTCGCCGCGGTGGGCCAGGACGGGTTCGTCGGCGACGGGGTGAACTACTGGACGTCGATCTTCCCGTTCATCGTCTTGATGGCGATCGGCATGGGCCTCACGTTCGTCCCGCTGACCCTGACCGCGGTGCACCACCTGCGCTCGGAGGACTCCGGCATCGGATCCGGCGTGCTGAACACGATGCAGCAGGTCGGCGGTGCGCTCGGGCTGGCCATCTTGAGCACGGTCGCCCTCAACGCGGCGTCCGGCACGAAGGACAGCCTCACCACCGGTCTGCTCTCCCAGGGAGTCCCGGCGGACCAGGCCGGCGCGCTCGCCTTCGTCGGCTCCTTCACCGAGGGAGCGACGGCCGCCTTCTTCGTCGGCGCCGTGCTGATCTCGATCGGGTCGCTCGCCATCTGGCTGTTCCTCAACGTCAAGCACGAGGAGCTCGCGACCGACGGGCCCGACTCGGTCCCGGTCCACGTGGGCTGACCGGCCGCGAGCCGGCGGGTCGGCTCAGCCGGTCAGGTGGGCCGAGGTCGCGGTGAGGAGGGCCAGCGCGTCCCGCGCCCAGCCCGGGGAGGCACCCGCGAGCCCGCAGGACGGGGTCACGACGAGTCGTCCACCGACCTCGGCCGGGTCGAGGCCGACCATGTCCAGCCAGCGCAGCACGGACTCGGTGACCTGGGCGTCGGTCGGCGGCTCGACCGGATCCGTGCCGGGCACGACACCGAGGGCCACGGTCTCCCCCGCCTCCAACGCCTCGGCGACGGTGTCGTGGTCGGCCGCGGACAGCATCGCCAGGTCCACGGAGAGTCCGCGGGCACCCGCGCCGCGCAGCAGCCCGAAGGGCGTTCCCGGGGCGCAGGCGTGCACCCACGGCTCGGCATCCGCCGCAGTGACGGCCTCGAGCACCCAGGCGAGTGCATCGGACGCCTCCGGCGGGTGCACGGTGCGGTGCCGCCCGAACCCGGAGGCGGTCGGCACCTTGCCGGCGAGCACCGCCGCCAGCGCCGGCTCGTCGACCTGGACGACCAGCCGGTCGACGCCCGGCAGGCGCCGCCGTACGTCGGCGAGGTGTCCGCGCACTCCCTCGGCCAATGCTTGGGCCAGCTCGCGCCGGGCGCCGTGGTCGCTCAGGACCTTGTCACCGCGCGGCTTCTCGACGGTCGCGGCCAGCGTCCACGGCCCGGCGACCTGCAGCTTGAAGGCGCCGGTGTAACCCTCGGCCTGCTCCTCGAGGGCGTCGAGGTCCTGGGCCAGCAGGCTCCGCGCCCGCCGGTGGTCGACCCCCGGCGCATCGGTCAGGCGCCATCCGGCCGGCTGGAGATCGGCCCCGAGGTCGGCGACCACCGCCAGGGCTCGCCCGGTCATGGTCGCGGTCGCGCCGCGGCCGGGCACCTCGGGCAGGTACGGCAGGTCGGGCAGCTCCCCGAGGACCTGTCGCACCGCCTCGACGTAGGCGCTCTGGTCGACGCCGGGGTGGGAGCCGACGCCGGTGGCGATCGTCATCGCGGACCTCCGATCGGCGGCCGCGGCCGCACCTGACGTGTCATCCGGTCTCCGCGATCGTCGCCGAGCCGACGACCCGGCTGCCGTCGTAGATCACCGCGGCCTGCCCGGGCGCGATGCCGTACGCCGGCTCGAGCAGCTCGATCTCGACCGCGTCGTCCACCCGCACCCGTGCCGGCAGCTCCTCGCCGTGGGCACGCAGCTGGACCGTTCCCGCCAGCTCGCGCGGCACGCTGCCGCACCAGCGCGCCTTGATGCCCGTGAGGCGGTGCACGGCCAGGTGCTCGCGCGGGCCGACGGTGACGGTGCCGGTGACCGGCTCGATGTCGAGCACGAAGCGGGGCTTGCCGTCCGGCGCCGGGGTCCCGAGCCGGAGCCCGCGACGCTGACCGATGGTGAAGGCGAAGGTCCCGGTGTGCGAACCGACCACCGAGCCGGACTCGTCGACGATCGGACCCTCGTGGTTGGGCGCCCGGTCGCCGAGCTTCTCTCGGAGCCAGCCGGCGTTGTCACCGTCGGCGACGAAGCAGATGTCGTGGCTGTCGGGCTTGTCGGCGACCAGGAGGCCCCGCTCCGCGGCCTCGGCGCGCACCGCCGTCTTCGTCGAGCCTCCGAGCGGGAACAGCGAGTGCCGCAGCTGATCCTGGTCGAGGACCCCGAGCACGTAGGACTGGTCCTTGCCGTGGTCGACCGCGCGGTGCATCTCGATCAGGCCGTCACCGCCGGTGCGCAGCTGGGCGTAGTGGCCCGTCGCCACGGCGTCGAAGCCGAGGGCCAGCGCCCGGTCGAGGACGGCGGCGAACTTGATCTTCTCGTTGCACCGCAGGCAGGGGTTCGGGGTCCGCCCCGCGGCGTACTCGTCCATGAAGTCCTCGACCACGTCCTCGTGGAAGCGCTCGCTCAGGTCCCAGACGTAGAAGGGGATGCCGATCACGTCGGCCGCGCGTCGCGCGTCGTTGCTGTCCTCGATCGTGCAGCAGCCGCGCGCGCCGGTGCGGTAGGACTGCGGGTTGCGCGAGAGCGCCAGGTGGATGCCGGTGACGTCGTGGCCGGCCTCGACCGCACGAGCGGCCGCGACGGCGGAGTCGACGCCGCCGGACATGGCGGCGATGACCCTCACGACCGCCTCGCCGCCCGAGCCCGCTCGACCACGGGCCCGATCGCCTCGACCACGGCGTCGACGTCGTCCTGCGTCGTGGAGTGGCCGAGGGAGAACCGCAGCGAGTGCCGGGCGGCCTCCTCGTCGCAGCCCATCGCGAGCAGCACGTGGGAGGGCTGGGGCACGCCGGCGGAGCAGGCCGAGCCGGTCGAGCACTCGATCCCGCGTGCGTCGAGCAGCATCAGCAGCGAGTCACCCTCGCACCCGGGGAAGCCCAGGTGCGCGTTGCCGGGCAGGCGACCCGTCACCCCGGAGTCCAGGGGTGCGCCGTGCACGTGGGCATCGGGGACCGCGGCGACGACCCGGGCGACCAGGTCGTCGCGCAGCGCCGAGACGGTGGTGGCGTGCTCGGCCTGGTGCTTGACCGCCAGCTCCACTGCGGCCGCGAAGCCGGCGATGGCCGGCGTGTCGAGGGTGCCGCTGCGGATGTCGCGCTCCTGCCCCCCTCCGTGCACGAGCGGGCTGACGGCGAGCTCGCGGCGCACGACCAGCGCGCCGACGCCGTACGGCCCGCCGAGCTTGTGCCCGGTCAGGGTGAGCGCGTCGACACCGGAGCCCGCGAAGCCGACGGGGACGTGGCCGACGGCCTGGACGGCGTCGGTGTGCACCGGGATGCCGTGCTCAGCAGCGATCGCGACCACCTCGTCGATCGGCTGCAGGGTGCCGACCTCGTTGTTGGCCCACATCACCGAGATCAGCGCGACCGAGGCCGGGTCGCGCTCGACGGCGGCGCGCAGCGCGTCCACGTCGAGGCGGGCACACGCGTCGACCGGCAGCAGCTCGACGTCGGCGTCCTCGGCCTCCACGAGCCAGTGCAGCGGATCCAGGACCGCGTGGTGCTCGACCGCCGTGCTCAGGATCCGGCGGCGGCGGGGGTCCTCGGCGCGCCGGGACCACAGCACGCCCTTGACGGCCAGGTTGTCGGACTCGGTGCCCCCGGAGGTGAAGACCACCTCGCCGGGGCGACAGTCGAGGGCCTGGGCGATGGTCTCGCGCGACTCCTCGACGACCCGGCGGGCGTGCCGTCCCGACGCGTGCAGGGAGCTCGGGTTGCCGACCTCGAGCAGGTGTGCGGTCATCGCCGCCACGGCCGCCGGCACCATCGGCGTGGTCGCGGCGTGATCCAGGTAGACCGTCCGGCCAGGACTAGGTGGGGTCATCGCACCGCCCAGCGTACGGCGCTCAGGTGCGCACTGCCGCAGCGAGGTTGCCCAGTGAGTCCTCCAGCGCGGACGCCGGGACCAGGGGGAAGCCGATCGTGGCGAGCAGCGCCTCGTCGGTGACCTTGCTCCAGTCGTAGGTCAAGGTGACGGTGGTGGTGTCCGGTCCGTCTGCCGTGAGCTCCCAGACCCACTCCCAGCCGGGCGGCTCGGTGTCGGCGGGAGCGGTCTGCCAGGCGAGCAGGTGGTTGCGGTCGTAGCCCGTGACCGTGTTGTCGGTCTGGTAGTCCCCGCCCATGTGGTCGCCGGACATGTTCATCCGGAAGACCTGGCCCGTGCCGGTGATCCGGTCGGTCTTCTCATCACTCAGCACGAAGCCGGAGCCGTCGAGCTCCGCGTGCCGCTCCGGGTTCGAGAGCACGTCGAAGACGGCCGGCGTCGGGGCATCGATGGTGCGCTGGACGGTCAGGCTGGTGTCGGTGGTCATCCTTCGACCATTGCTCGCGATCCGGCGGAAGACAAACATCAGCACGCTCGTGCAACCTCGGTCGCCATCCGGCGTCACCGTGGGGGCTCTACTTCTCGGCGACCTCGGCGAGCACGGCCCGGTGGTCGCTGCCCGGGATCTCGGCGGTCCACATGGTGATCGCGGCCATCCGGGGACCGACCAGGACGTGGTCGATCTGGGTCAGGCTCGGCACCGGCAGGACGCCGAGGGTCGTCCGACCGTCGGAGGGCCAGGTCGGCTGCCAGCCCTGGTTGGCGAGCTCGCCGACGTCTCGGAACCCGTCGGCCGACAGCGCCCGCATCGGCGCATGGTCGACGGTGGCGTTGAAGTCCCCGAGCACCAGGTCGGCGTCGTGGGCGAGCGCCGCCGCGTGCACCGACTCGAGGTCGGCGCGCCAGATGTCCGGCTCGGTCGGCGCCCACGGGTGCACCGCCAGGACGCTCAGGTCGCCCATCGGGACCGCCCACCCGCCGTGCAGGGTCTCCAGCGCCACCGGATCCCCGAGCGCGGTCCGCGCGAAGACCATCGTCGCATCACCGCCGGTGCCCGGATCTCCGATCCGGTGCGGCAGCAGGTCGCTCAGCCCGGCCCGCTCCATGTCGGCGAGGTCGGCTGCGGTGATCTCCTGGACCACGAGGAGATCGACGCGGTGCACGTTGGCCAGGCGCACCACCTCGACCGGGTCGCCGTCGCCCGACGCGACGTTCGCGGTCATCACCACGAGCGGCTCGGCACCCGCCGCCGGGGGCGGGTTGGCGCCGGTCAGCTGCGGGGCGAACCACCAGGCGTGCGCGGCCAGCCCGAGGAGCGCCAGCAGCGCGACGCCGGCCGTCAGCGACCGCCACCGGCGCTGCACGAGCAGCCGGACGACCAGGAGCAGCAGCGCACCGGCGTACAGCGCCAGCGCCAGCGTGGTGAACGCCTCGAGCCGGATCCAGGGCCCGGCGTCCGGCTCGACGAGCCGGGCGAAGGTCAGCGCGGCAGCCGGGACCAGCAGGGCCAGCTCGATCGCCCAGAACACCAGCACTCCCGCTCGCACGGGCCAAACCTATCCATCCGCCTCGCCATCCGGGCGGAGCTCAGGGTGCTGCAGCGCCGCCACGGCGGGCCGAGGCTCAGAGCAGCACCAGGTCGTCGCGGTGGACGACCTCGCGCTCGTAGCCTGCGCCGAGCTCGCGCTTGAGGTCGCTGGAGGACCGACCCAGCAGCCGAGGCAGCTCCTCGGCGTCGAAGTTCACCAGTCCCCGGGCCACGGGCGTGCCGTCCGGGGCCGCGATGTCCACCGGGTCCCCGGCGTGGAAGGTGCCCTCGACCCCGGTGATGCCGGCGGCGAGCAGCGATGCCCGTCGCTCGACCACGGCGCGCACCGCGCCCGCATCGAGCACCAGGCTCCCCTTCGGCTCGGTCGCGTGTGCGAGCCACAGCAGCCGCGTGGGCCGACGGCGACCCGTGGAGTGGAACAGGGTGCCGACCCGCTCCCCGGCGAGCGCGGCCGAGGCGCGGTCGGCCGCGGTCAGCACCACCGGGATGCCGGCGCCGGTGGCGATCCGAGCGGCGTCCACCTTCGTCTGCATCCCGCCCGTGCCGAGCCCGGCCGCGCCCGTCCGGCCGATCCGCACCGAGGCCAGGTCGTCGACGGAGGCCACCTCCGGGAGCAGCGAGCTGCCGGGGTCCGACGGGTTGGCGTCGTAGAGGCCGTCCACGTCCGAGAGGAGCACCAGCAGGTCGGCGTGCACCAGGTGGGCCACGAGCGCAGCGAGCCGGTCGTTGTCACCGAACCGGATCTCGCTGGTCGCGACCGTGTCGTTCTCGTTGACGATCGGCAGCACACCGAGCTCGAGGAGCTTGGCGAAGGTCTGGTGGGCGTTGCGGTAGTGCGATCGCCGGGTCACGTCGTCCGCGGTCAGCAGCACCTGCCCGGCGGTCACCCCGTGCCGGGCGAGCTCCTCGGTGTAGCGGTGCACGAGGATGCCCTGACCGACCGAGGCCGCTGCCTGCTGGGCCGCGAGCCCGCGCGGTCGCCGCTTCAGCCCGAGCGGCGCCAGGCCCGCCGCGATCGCTCCCGAGGAGACCAGGACGACCTCGGCACCCGAGGCGCGCACCCTCGCGAGCACGTCGACCAGGTCACGCACCCGGGCAGGGTCGATCCCGCCGGCGGCCGTCGTGAGCGAGGAGGACCCGACCTTGACGACGACGCGCTTCGCCCCGGTCACCTCGATGCGCGTGCTCATGCGCTCGGGTCGTCCTCCTGCCAGTCCGGGTCGTCGGCCGAGCCGATCTCGTACGACGT
>JBAWHI010000050.1:0-1906 GCA_049593675.1 Nocardioides sp. | reverse complement strand
GGCAGAGGAGATCGGCCGGTTCAACCTGGCCATCTTCGGCAAGACCGGCGTCGGCAAGAGCACGCTCGTCAACGCGATCTTCGGCTCGGAGATCGCGAAGACGGGCATCGGCGAGCCGGTCACCCGGGCCGAGCACCTCTACCTCCACCAGAGTGGCACCCTCGGTGTTCTGGACACCCGTGGTCTGGAGGTGGGTCGCGACAATGCGGAGCTGCTCGCCGAGCTCCGGGACTACCTGCACGGGATGCGTCGCAAGCCCCTGGCAGAGCAGCTGCACGTCGCTTGGTACTGCGTGCGCGCCGGCGACCGGCGCTTCGAGACCACCGAGGCCGACTTCATCCGCGCCCTGCACGACCTCGGGCTGCCGGTGATCCTGGTGCTCACCCAGGTGCCCCGCAGCGGCGACCGGGTCCACCCCGACGCCGAGGCGGTCGCGGCCCGGATCGCGGAGATGCAGCTGCCGATCGTCGGTGGCCTCATCCACTACACGATGGCCCTGCCGGACGAGTTCACCGGCCAGCAGGCCTACGGACTGCAGGAAGTCCTCGATGCCACCTTTCGCGGCGCGCCTGCGGGCGTCGCCCACGCGATCACCTCGGCTCAGCGCATTGACTTCGACCGCAAGCGCGAACGCGCGGAGGCTGCGATCAAGGTGGCGACGGGAGCCGCCACCACCGCCGGGGCATCCCCCATCCCCTTCTCCGACGCCGCCATCCTCGTCCCCCTCCAGCTGACGATGATGGCCTCGATCGCGGTCACCTACGGGATCTCGGTGGAGCGCTCCACGGCCGCGTCGATGGCCGCGACCGCGGCGGCCACCACGGCCGGGCGGTCCCTGGTCGGCAACCTGATCAAGTTCGTCCCCGGAGCGGGAACTGCGGTCGCGGGGACGATCAACGCCACCATCGCCGGGACCTTCACCTACGCGATGGGACATGCCTGGGTGCGGGTCTGCGAGCGGCTGGCGCGCGGGGAGCTGCGCACCGTGAGCGGCGCCCTCGACAGCGACTCGATCCACCGCCTGTTCATGCAGGAGTTCAAGGCCGAGGCCTCGCGCCGCAAGGGGAGCTCGTGACGACCCGCTGGGAGCGCATCGCTCGCGCAGGCGCGGGTGACGACTACGCGGCGGCCTACGCCGAGCGGTTCCGGGTGATGGCCGAGCGCGGCGAGGACACCCACGGCGAGGCGACCTTCGTGGCCGGCCTGCTCGACCCGCCGGCCCGGATCCTCGACGCCGGCTGCGGCACCGGCCGGATCGCGGTCCGCCTGCGCGAGCTCGGGTACGACGTCGTCGGGGTCGACGTCGACCACGCGATGCTCGACCAGGCCCGTGCCGCCGCACCGGACCTTGACTGGCGACTCGCCGACCTGGCCGCCTTCGACCTCGGCGACGAGCTGCGCGGCACCTTCGACGTCGTGCTGGTCGCCGGCAACACGATCCCGCTGCTCGAGCCCGGAACCCTGCTCGATGCGTGCGAGCGGATCGGCGCACACCTGCGACCCGGCGGCGTCGTGGTCTGCGGCTTCGGGATCGATGCCGCGCACCTGCCCGGGGACTGCCCGGTCACGCCGCTGGCCGACGTGGACGCCGCGTTCGGCGTGCTCGGGCTGGATGCGGTGATGAGGTACGGCACCTGGGAGGCGCATGCCTTCGACCCCGCCGAGGGCTACGCCGTCACCCTCTACGCCGAGCCGCGCCGGTGAGGTCTCGATGAAGGTCGTCGTCCTCACGGGCGCCGGGATCTCGGCGGAGAGCGGCGTCCCGACCTTCCGGGACGCGGACGGGCTCTGGGAGGGCCACCGCGTCGAGGACGTCGCCACTCCAGAGGCCTTCGAGCTGCAGCCGTCCGTCGTGCACCGGTTCTACGACGAGCGTCGGGCCGCGCTCGCCGCCGTCGAGCCGAAC
>JBAWHI010000049.1:0-8257 GCA_049593675.1 Nocardioides sp. | reverse complement strand
CTGCTGGGCCCCCTGTTGGGCGACCTGCTGGGCCCGCCACTGCTCCGGCGTCTGGCCGACCGGGTGCCACTGCTGGCCCACCGGGTCCCACTGCCAGCCGTCCTGCACGATCGGCTGCGCGGCGTAGGCCGATGCGGTCGTCGCACTGGTGTCCTGCTGGTTCCACTGCTGCTGGTACTGGTCCGGGCCGACCACGACCTGCTGGTGCGGGCGGGAGAAGTTGAAGCCCGAGCCGGGGACGGCCTCGGAGGCGCGCCCGAACAGCAGCGGGTAGGCGAGCCCGGCCACGGCGGCGCCCATCAGCGGGGCGACGATGAACAGCCAGAGCTGCAGGATCGAGTCGGTGCCGGCGAAGAGTGCGGGGCCGATCGACCGGACCGGGTTCACCGAGGTGCCGGTGGCCGGGATCGCCACGAAGTGGATGGCGGCGAGCGTCAGGCCGATCGCCAGCGGTGCGAGCGCCGGGTGCTCGAAGCGCTCGTCGGTGACGGCCAGGATGACCAGGACGAACACGGCGGTCAGGATCAGCTCGAGCGGGAAGGCGGCCCAGGCGGCGTACCCGCCGGGCATCTGGTCGCCGAACCCGTTCTGCCCCATGTTGCCCTCGGAGTCGAACCCGTCGAAGCCGTGCATGAGCAGGAAGAGGGCCAGGGCGCCGAGCACCGCGCCGGCGAACTGGGCGATGGCGTACAGGCCGACCTGGCTCCATGCGAGGCGCCCGCCGATCGCGGCCCCGACCGAGACGGCCGGGTTGAAGTGCCCCCCGGAGACGCGGCCGAACGCGTAGGCCATCACCATCACGACGAGTCCGAAGGTGAGGCCGATCGTGGTGATCGTGGTGGGCAGGACACCGCCCGCGGAGCTGGACTGCGCGGCTCCGTAGACGACGACCGATCCGCACCCGAAGAACACCAGGACGAACGTCCCGATCACCTCGGCCGTGAGCTTCTGCTGGATCCCCGGACTCGTGCTGGCGTCGACCATGCTGGCTCCTTCGAACTCGCGTCCCCCGCGGACGTCGGCCCGGTCACTCTAGACCGACCCGCGCTCCGATCGCCCGGCATTGCCTGGCCCTCGGACGGGTGCGAAGGTGAGTCCGACGGGGCCGTCAGGTATCTTGACGTCAAGGTATCCAGCCCCTGCCCGTCAGCAACCAGTCTCAGGAGTCGCCGAGCATGGCCACGATCATCTACACCCACACGGACGAGGCGCCGCTGCTGGCGACCTACTCCTTCCTTCCGATCGTTCGGGCCTACGCCGCCCAGGCCGGAGTCGAGGTGGAGACCCGCGACATCTCGGTGGCGGCGCGCATCCTGGCCCAGTTCGGGCTGGCCGACGACGCGCTCGGCGAGCTCGGCGCGCTGGCGAAGACGCCCGAGGCCAACATCATCAAGCTGCCCAACATCTCGGCGTCCGTGCCGCAGCTGAAGGCCGCGATCACGGAGCTCCAGGGTCAGGGCTTCGACCTCCCCGACTACCCGGAGAACCCGCAGTCCGACGAGGACAAGGAGATCCGCGCCAAGTACGACAAGGTCAAGGGCTCCGCCGTGAACCCGGTCCTGCGCGAGGGCAACTCCGATCGCCGGGCGCCTGCGTCGGTCAAGAACTACGCGAAGAGCCACCCGCACCGGATGGGCGCCTGGAGCTCCGACTCCCGGACCAACGTCGCGACCATGGGTGAGCACGACTTCCGCTCCAACGAGCTGTCGGTCGTCCTGCCCGCCGACGACACCCTCACGATCAAGCACGTCGCTGTCGACGGCACCGAGACGGTCCTGAAGGACGAGGTGAAGGTGCTGGCCGGCGAGGTCGTCGACGGCTCGTTCATGGACGTCGCCGCGCTGCGCCGCTTCCTCACCGAGCAGATCGCCCGTGCCAAGGCCGAGGACGTGCTGTTCTCGGTGCACCTGAAGGCCACCATGATGAAGGTCTCCGACCCGATCATCTTCGGCCACGTGGTGCAGGCCTTCTTCCCGACCCTCTTCGAGCAGTACGGCGAGCAGCTCGCTGCCGCCGGCATCTCCCCGAACGACGGCCTCGGTGGCCTGCTGTCGGCCGCTGCGAAGCTGCCGGAGGGCGACGCGATCAAGGCCGCCGTCGAGGCCGGCCTGGCCGAGGGTCCCGCGATGGCCATGGTGGACTCCGACAAGGGCATCACCAACCTGCACGTGCCCTCCGACGTCATCATCGACGCCTCGATGCCGGCGATGATCCGCACCAGCGGCCACATGTGGGGACCGGACGGCGAGGAGGCCGACACCCTCGCGGTCATCCCGGACTCCTCCTACGCCGGCGTCTACCAGACCGTCATCGAGGACTGCCGCGCACACGGTGCCTTCGACCCCTCGACGATGGGCTCGGTCCCGAACGTGGGCCTGATGGCGCAGGCGGCCGAGGAGTACGGCTCCCACGACAAGACCTTCGAGGTCCCCGCAGCGGGCGTCGTCCAGGTCCTCAACGCCGCCGGTGAGGTGCTCATGGAGCACACCGTCCAGCCCGGCGACATCTGGCGCGCCTGCCAGACCAAGGACGCCCCGATCCGCGACTGGGTCAAGCTCGCCGTGACCCGCGCTCGCGCGTCGGATACGCCGGCGGTCTTCTGGCTCGACGAGACCCGCGCCCACGACGCGAACCTGATCGCGAAGGTCAAGGAGTACCTCCCCGAGCACGACACCGACGGCCTCACCATCGAGATCCTGGCGCCGGCCGAGGCGACGGCGTACTCGCTCGAGCGGATCCGCAAGGGCGAGGACACCATCTCGGTCACGGGCAACGTGCTGCGCGACTACAACACCGACCTGTTCCCGATCCTCGAGCTGGGCACGTCGGCGAAGATGCTCTCCGTGGTCCCGCTGATGAACGGTGGCGGGCTCTTCGAGACCGGCGCGGGCGGCTCGGCCCCCAAGCACGTGCAGCAGCTGGTCAAGGAGAACTACCTGCGCTGGGACAGCCTGGGCGAGTTCTTCGCCCTGGTGCCGTCGCTCGAGCTGTACGCGGAGCAGGCCGGTGCCCCGGGCGCCAAGGTGCTCGCGGACACGCTCGACCGGGCGACCGGCACGTTCCTCAACGAGGACAAGTCGCCGACGCGACGCGTCGGCGGCATCGACAACCGCGGCTCGCACTTCTACCTGGCCCTCTACTGGGCCCAGGAGCTCGCGGCGCAGACCGAGGACGCCGACCTGGCCGCCGCGTTCGCGGGTCTCGCCGAGACGCTGGCCGGCCACGAGAAGACGATCGTCGACGAGCTCGTCGCCGTGCAGGGCTCGCCGGCCGAGATCGGTGGCTACTACCGCCCCGACGACGAGCTGGCGGATCGGGTGATGCGGCCCTCGGCCACGTTGAACGAGGCACTCGCGTCCCTTGGCTGACCGGGATCCGAGCGACGAGGGGTACGACCGCTGGTCCCGGCCGCAGGCGCTGAGTCGGCGGGGATACGTCCTGGCGGTGCTCGTCCCCGTACTGATCGCCGCCGTCGGCTTCGGCGTCGTGTCGCTGGTCTCCGCGGGGGACGACGCTCCCAGCGGGGCCAGCGTCCGGCTCCCCGTCTCCGGCTGGGCCGGGGGGAGCGGTGACGACGCGCTCCTGGTGGGCGTGCTGAGCGTCGACGAGGACCGCTGCGTCTACGTCGAGTCCGGTCAGGACGGCGCCGACCCCGGCCGGTACGTGGCGGTGTGGCCGGCCGGCTACCACGCCTCGCTCGACGGCGACCGGCTGCTGCTCCTCGACGGGTCGGACCGCGAGGTCGCCCAGGACGGTGACGTGGTCCGGCTCGGCGGGGGCTACCTGCCGGCCGGCACCTTCTCCTCCGAGCCGTGCGTGCCGGAGTCGGGGGAGGTCTTCGCCGTGCAGTCCGAGGTCAGCGTCGAGGAGTGATGGCCGGCGAGCGGGTCCGCTCGCTCGCCCAGAAGCGGAAGAGCAGGTAGGCCGCGACCGCGTCGAGCAGGTGCCAGGCGGCGTGGCCCTGCAGGAGCGAGAACGGGTCGCACCACGCGGTCTTGGTGACGTTCCAGATCACGAAGGCCACGACGATGACGCCGAGGGCCGCGGCACCCCAGCGCAGGTCGGTCCGGGTGGCGCGAGCGTCGCGCCACAGGCCCACCTCGATAACGACGGCGGTGAGCAGCAGCGCCGCGAAGGCGAGGTTGCCGGCGTAGGTCACCACCGGGATCTCGCCGCCGTAGAGGCCGACCAGCTCGCACCCCGCGACGAACAGGCTGAACAGCTGCCAGAAGAACACCCGGCCCTGTCCGACCCGGCGCATCACGGCGTACGCCGCCGCGAAGGAGGCGACGAGATACATGCTCAGCAGGTCGAGGTGGCCGCCGAGCTCGGACTGGGTGGCGTGCATCGCGGCGCTCGCCGGGCCGAGGAGGACCACGAGGCAGGCGTACGACGTGGCCAATCCGCCGTAGGCCGGCAGGGCGTCGCCGAGCAGGTCGCGCCGGCCCGCGCGCCAGGCGACCAGCAGCCCCGCGACGACGAAGCCCAGGTTGGAGAACGTGTTCGCCGGCTGCTTGACGCAGCCGTCGCGGGCGGCTTCGCAGAAGTTCGCACCGCGGCCGACGTCCTCGCCCAGCCAGCCGGCGCCGACCGCCAGCACCAGCAGGCCCGTCGAGGCCACGGCGACCACACCGGCGATGGCGAGCGGTCGCAGTGATCGGGGCACGGGCCCCAATCTAGGGCCGGGCTACGTGCTGGTCTGCACCGCCGCGACGCGGAGCCGGAACGACAGGTTGTTGTCGCGGGGCTTGCCGCGACAGGACCACCAGGTCCCACGACCGCACGTGAAGCGCGTCGACGCATTGACGAGCACCACCTTCGACCAGGCGACCGTGGCGGCGTTGAAGCTGGTGGTCATCGTGCCCTTGCCCGCCTTGTTCAGGCGGATCGGGCTGCGGTGCAGACCGTCCTTGCGCTTCACCACGAGGTAGGCGGCGGGTGAGGTCCGTCGGGCCGGGCCGTCGACCACGACGCGGAGCTTCCACCGCTTCCCGCGCAGACTGTCGTCCGGCCGGACCTTGACGTTGCGCGACGCCAGGTGGTTGATCTTCATCCGGGTGGACGTCGCTGGGCGCGCCTTCGAGAGCTTCCAGGACGCCGTGGTCGCCGCTGTCGGCCACCGGTCTCCCTCGGGGTAGGACCGACCGGGCACCGTGTTCGCGGCGGCGAACCTGCGATAGGCGTCGACGAAGCCGCCTCGCTTGGCGAGGACTCCCGCGACGGCGGCGGTGGAGTAGCGGCGGCCGGCTCCCGGGTAGGTGCCGGCCCGGTGCCAGATCTTCTTGACGATCCCGACGCCGAACCGGTTGCTGAGGTGCTCGAAGAAGGCCCAGTTCCCGTACTGGTTGAAGCCACCGGGGTCGAACTTGTCGAGGGGCTGGCCGGGGGAGCCGACCTGGCCGTAGGGGAGGTACTGCCGGTTGTCGTCGACGGCGTCGGCAACCCGCTCCTCCATCCAGGTGGCGGTCCCCTCCATCAGCCACTTGTCCTCGCCGAAGTCCATGGCGAACTGCACGGCGTGGAAGAACTCGTGGGCCGCGGTGACGCGGAGGGTGGCCCGGGGCGGGGCGCCGTACTGCGCCCGGGCGAAGTCGTTGTCGAGCACGCAGAAGCCGGAGGCCAGCCACTGCTGCCCGCGCGCCCTGCGCTCGGGGGCGCAGTAGCCGTAGAGGCCGCGCGAGCCGAGCTCCTTGAGATAGACGTCGAACTTGCTGTTGCCGCCCCGCCGCTTGTCGCTGATCGGCTTGCGGTAGCCGAGCCTGCCGACTTCCGCGCTCCACACCTTGTTCATCCGGCTCAGGGTGGTGTTGACCCATCCCCGTCCCGGAGGGGCGTCGGCCGTGCTCTCCACCCAGTGGAGGCACACGTGCTTGCTGCACTTCTTGCGCGAGCCCGTCGTGTAGCCGTCCTCGAACGGGTCGCTGGCGCCGTCGGTGGGGCGGGCGAGCAGGCCTTGCGCCGTACGCCGGTCGTCGGTGTCGAGCCGCGGCAGGGCGACGAACAGGTCACGCATCGCGAGGGTGACCTCGGGCCGGCCGCCGCCGGCGGTGCGCCCCCTGGCGCCGGCCTCCTCGGCGAGGAGCCTCTGGACGGTCGCGAGCGCCTGCTCGGGACTGGTCGGCCCCGAGGCGGTGGCGGAAGCGCGCTGCGGGGCCACGGACCCTGCCGAGCCGGGCCCGGGGACCGAGAGCACCAAGGCTGCCGCCACGACGACGGTGACGATCGAACGACGCATGATTCTCCTCGAGGATCCGTTGCGTGGGCGGAGGGCCGTCTCGGACTCGAGCGTGCCCGATGGGTCGGCGGAGCGGAACCTCTGACGGCGAGAGATCAGGCGCCGCCCGAGATCTTCTCGATCAGCGCCGTGGTCGAGATCGCCGGGGTGCGGGTGAGGTAGACGACCTCGCAGATGTCGCGGAACTCGTCGAAGCGGCCGGCCCAGTCGTCGCCCATGACGAGCACGTCGGCGCCGTGCTCGACGATGTAGTCACGCTTGAGCTCCAGGCTCTCCTCGACGAAGACCTCGTCGACCGGCTTGAGGGCGGCGACGATGGCGAGCCGCTCGGCCTGGCTGAAGACCGGCTCGCGGCCCTTCTTGCGGAGGTTCAGCTCGTCGGCCGAGACCCCCACGACCAGCCGGTCGCCGAGAGCCGCGGCGCGCTCGATCACCCGGAGGTGTCCGACGTGGAAGACGTCGAACGTGCCGAAGGTGATGACCGTGCGCGACATGCGGCGCATTCTGGCATGTGGAGCGGTGGGGGAGGATGGCGGGCGATGACGACCCAGATCTCGATGATCACCTCGAACCCCGCCGCCGACGCCGTACGCCGCAGCGGGCTGCGCCGGATGCGCACGCTCGCCGTCTCGCTGCTCTTCGTTGCGGCCGCCGTCTACCTGTTGACGCTCGACGAGGACGGCTTCCTCGGCTTCGTCAACGCCGGCGCCGAGGCGGCGATGGTGGGTGCGATCGCGGACTGGTTCGCCGTGACCGCGTTGTTCAAGCACCCGCTCGGGCTGCCGATCCCGCACACCGCGCTGATCCCGCGTCGCAAGGACGAGCTGGGTCGTGGGCTGGAGGAGTTCGTCGGGGAGAACTTCCTCCAGGAGGACATCATCCGCGAGCGGGTCGCCTCGGCGACCATCTCGATGCGGATCGGTCGCTGGCTCTGCGATCCGGCGAACGCCCGACGGGCGGTGGACGAGGCCGCCGACGTCGCGGTCATCGCGCTCAACCGCGTGCGTGACGAGCACATCGAGTCCCTGATCCGCGACGCGCTCGTGCCGCGCTTCCGGGAGGAGCCGATCGCGCCGCTGCTGGGCAGTCTGCTCGAGGAGACCGTCCGCGACGACCTGCACCACGGGCTGGTCGACCTGACGCTCGACGAGCTGCACCGCTGGTTGGTCGAGAACCCCGAGACGGTCGCCGAGATCCTGGGCGAGCGGGCGCCGTGGTGGGCGCCGACCAGGCTCAACGAGGCGGTGATCTCCCGGTTGCACCGTGAGCTGCTGACCTGGGTCGCTGACATCCGCGCCGATCCGCGACACCACGCGAGGAGGGCCCTGGACTCGATGCTGGCCCAGCTCGCCCAGGACCTCCAGCACGACGCCGAGACCCAGGAGCGGACCGAGCGGCTCAAGCAGCGGCTGCTCGATCAGCCGCAGCTGGTCGTGTCCGCGGTGTCGCTCTGGAATGCGCTGCGTCGCTCGCTCCAGGCCTCACTCGTGGACCCCGAGGGCGCCGTACGGCTCCGCGTCGTCCAGGAGCTCTCGGCCTTCGCCGAGCGGCTGGTGACCGACGAGCCGCTCCGCGAGCGCCTCGACGGGCTCGCCGCCGACGCCGCCGTCTTCGCCGTCGAGAGGTACGGCGACGAGGTCACCACGGTCATCACCCACACCATCGAGCGCTGGGACGGCAAGGAGGCCGCTCGGCGCATCGAGCTGCACGTCGGTCGCGACCTCCAGTTCATCCGGATCAACGGCACCATCGTGGGTGGGCTCGTGGGCGTGACGATCCACGCGGTGACGGTGCTGATGCACTGACGCTCGCTCAGCGAGCGCTCTCCTGGCGGGCCCACGGCCGGGCACGCCGGTGGCCCCGTCGGCCGTGGCCGGCGGGGTGGGGTCAGTGGAGATGTCGGTGGTGGGTGAAGCCGGTGGGGCTGGTCCACTCGATGGTGTGTTGGTCGAGGGGTTGGTAGTGCCAGCCGCCGGTGGTCTTGAGTCGGTGGTGTCGTCGGCACAGGGGGTAGAGGTTCGA
>JBAWHI010000048.1:0-9663 GCA_049593675.1 Nocardioides sp. | reverse complement strand
AGATCGACCGGCTCGCCGAGGGCGAGGACATCGCGGAGATGGAGGACGCCATCCAGCGGGTCCTGCGCGACGTGCGCGAGTCCGTCGAGGACTGGGACAAGATGCACGCCCAGGTCGACGACATCGTCCAGGAGCTCAGCGCCGACCCGCCGGAGGGCGTGGACCCCGACGAGGCGACGCGGGCGCGCGACCTGCTGAAGTGGCTCGCCGAGGATCACTTCACCTTCCTCGGCTACCGCGAGTACGCCTTGGAGCGCCAGGACGACGGCGAGCACCTCAGAGGAGTGCCCGGCACCGGTCTGGGGATCCTTCGGGCCGACCAGGACATGGCGACGTCGTCCGGGAAGCTCCCCGAGGCGGCCGCTGCCAAGGCGCGCGAGAAGACCGTCCTCGTCCTCACCAAGGCCAACTCGCGCTCGACCGTGCACCGGCCGGCCTACCTCGACTACGTCGGCGTGAAGAAGTTCGAGAACGGCGAGGTGGTCGGCGAGCGCCGGTTCCTCGGCCTCTACTCCAGCGCCGCCTACACCGAGTCGCTGACCCGGATCCCGCTGCTGCGCGAGCGGGCCGCCGCTGTCTTGAAGCGGATCGGCTTCGCGCCGAACGGTCACGACGGCAAGGCCCTGATGGACACACTCGAGACCTACCCGCGCGACGAGCTGTTCCACACGACCGTCGACGAGCTCGCGCCGATGGCCGTGCAGGCGATGCAGGCGCGTGAGCGCCGCCAGCTGCGGCTGTTCATCCGCCGCGACACCTACGGCCGCTACGTCTCGGTGCTCGTCTACCTGCCCCGCGACCGCTACAACACCACCGTCCGGGAGCGTTTCGTCCAGCTGCTCAAGGACCAGCTCGGAGGCGGCTCCGTGGAGTTCACGGTCCGGCTCACCGAGTCCACGACCGCACGGGTCCACTTCGTGGTGCACCCGCCGAAGGGTGCGACCGTCCAGGAGGTCGACGCCGCCGACCTCGAGCGGCGGATGCAGGAGGCGTCGCGGTCCTGGCGCGACGACTTCACCATCGCGGTCCTGGGCGAGTTCGGCGAGCAGGCCGGCACCGGGCTGGCACGGCGCTACCTGGACTCCTTCCCGGAGGCCTACAAGGAGGACTTCGGTCCCCGGGTCGGCGCGGTCGACCTCGGACGGCTCGAGGCGATCACCGTCGGCGAGGACGGCACCGGCATCGACCTCTCGATGTACCAGGATCTCGACGCCGGGCGCGGCGAGGCGCGGCTCAAGGTCTACCGGATCGGGTCGCCGCTGTCGCTCTCGCAGATCCTGCCGCGGCTGTCCTCGATGGGCATCGAGGTGGTCGACGAGCGCCCCTACGAGCTCGACGGGCTCGAGCGTGCGACCTACATCTACGAGTTCGGGCTGCGCTACGGCCAGGCCCTGCCGGACAACTCGCGTGAGCTGTTCCAAGACGCGATCCGCGCGATGTGGGACGGCCACAACGAGGTCGACGGCTTCAACGCGCTGGTGCTCGGGGCGGGGCTGACCTGGCGGCAGGCGACGGTGCTCCGTGCCTATGCCAAGTACATGCGCCAGGGCGGTTCGCCGTTCGCTCTCGACTACATCGAGGGCGCGCTGCGGAGCAACGTCGAGATCACCCGGCTGCTGGTGCTGCTCTTCGAGATCCGCTTCGACCCGAAGGCCGACCTGGGTCGCGCCGAGATGGTCGTCGAGCGGATCAACCGCTCGCTCGACGACGTGGTCAGCCTCGACCAGGACCGGATCCTGCGCTCCTACCTGACCCACATCCTGGCGACGCTGCGCACCAACTACTTCCAGCCCGCCGAGGACGGCGGCGTGAAGTCCTACATCTCCTTCAAGCTGGAGCCCTCGGCGATCCCGGACCTCCCGGAGCCCCGGCCCAGGTTCGAGATCTTCGTCTACTCGCCGCGGGTCGAGGGTGTCCACCTGCGCTTCGGCTCGGTCGCTCGCGGTGGCCTGCGCTGGTCCGACCGCCGTGACGACTTCCGCACCGAGGTGCTCGGCCTGGTCAAGGCACAGATGGTGAAGAACACCGTGATCGTGCCGGTCGGGGCGAAGGGCGGCTTCTTCTGCAAGCAGCTCCCCGACGCGGGCGACCGCGACGCCTGGTTGGCCGAGGGGACGGCGTGCTACCGGACCTTCATCTCCGGCCTGCTCGACATCACCGACAACCTCGTCGACGGCGAGACCGTCCCACCGTCGGACGTCGTGCGCCACGACGGTGACGACTCCTACCTGGTGGTCGCAGCTGACAAGGGGACCGCCACCTTCTCCGACATCGCCAACGAGGTCGCGAAGTCCTACGGCTTCTGGCTCGGCGACGCCTTCGCCAGCGGCGGCTCGGTCGGCTACGACCACAAGGCGATGGGGATCACCGCCCGCGGCGCCTGGGTCTCCGTGCAGCGACACTTCCGCGAGCGCGGCATCGACTGCCAGAGCGAGGACTTCACCTGCGTGGGCATCGGTGACATGTCCGGCGACGTGTTCGGCAACGGGATGCTCTGCTCCGAGCACATCCGGCTGGTCGCGGCGTTCGACCACCGCGACATCTTCCTGGACCCCGACCCCGACCCCGCGGCGTCGTACGCCGAGCGGCAGCGACTGTTCAAGCTCCCGCGGTCGAGCTGGCAGGACTACGACCAGTCCGTGATCTCCCCGGGCGGCGGCATCTACTCCCGCTCGCTGAAGAAGATCGCCCTCAACGACGCCGTCCGGGAGGCGCTCGGCATCGACGGGTCCGTCGCATCGATGACGCCCGCCGAGCTGATGCGCGCGATCCTGCTGGCCCCGGCGGACCTGCTCTGGAACGGCGGCATCGGTACCTACGTCAAGAGCAGCCAGGAGACCCATGCGGACGCCGGCGACAAGGCGAACGACGCGATCCGCGTGGACGGGGGCGAGCTGCGGGTCCGGGCCGTCGGCGAGGGCGGCAACCTCGGGCTGACCCAGCTCGGCCGGATCGAGTACGCCACCGTGGGTGCGGGCGGGGCAGGCGGACGGATCAACACCGACTTCATCGACAACTCCGCCGGTGTCGACACCTCGGACCACGAGGTCAACCTGAAGATCCTGCTGGACCGCGTCGTCAAGGACGGCGACCTCACCGAGAAGCAGCGCAACCGGCTGCTCGCGGAGATGACCGACGAGGTCGCCGCCCTGGTCCTGCGCGACAACTACGAGCAGAACCTGGCGCTCGCCAACGCGGTCGCGCACTCCCGGTCGCTGCTGCACGTCCACGAGGAGTGGATCCGCCGGCTTGAGGGTGACGGCGTGATCAACCGCGAGCTCGAGGCGCTGCCGAGCAGCAAGGAGATCCGGCGCCGGCTCGACAACGGCGAGGGCCTCAGCGCTCCGGAGCTGTCGGTGCTGATGTCGTGGACGAAGATCGTGCTCGCAGACGAGCTCCTCGACTCCGAGGTGCCCGACGACCACTACTTCGACCAGGACCTGCGCTCCTACTTCCCGGGTCCGGTGCGTGAGGGCTTCGAAGGTCAGGTGCACGACCACCCGCTGCGCCGCGAGATCATCGTGACCCAGGTGGTCAACGACCTGGTGAACGGCGCCGGCATGACCTTCTGGCTGCGACTGTCCGGTGAGACCGGTGCGAGCGCCGCCGAGCTGACCCGCGCGAACTTCGCGGCGCGCGAGATCTTCGACTCGCTGTCGATGCGCGAGCGGCTCTCGTCCTTCGACAACACGCTCGACGCCGGGGTGCAGACCCGGATGCGACTCGAGATGCGCACGCTGGTCGAGCGCGCCTCGCGCTGGCTCGTCAACAACCGGCGGCCACCGCTGGACAGCCAGGGCACCGTCGACCGGTTCGCCGGTCCGGTCCGACAGGTGATGGCCGAGCTGCCCGAGCTGATGTCGGGGCAGGAGCTCGCCGCGTACACCGACCGGCGCGACCGCCTGGTCGCCGAGGGGGTCCCCGAGGACCTCGCCAGCGGGGTCGCCGTCCTGCCCCCGTCGTACATGCTGCTCAACATCGTCGAGATCGCGCAGCGTGAGGACCGCGACCCGACGACGGTCGCCCGGGTGCACTTCGCGCTCGGTGAGCGGCTGGGGCTCCCGGCCCTGGTCCAGCGGATCCTGGGGCTACCTCGCGACGACCGGTGGCAGACGATGGCGCGTGCCGCGCTGCGCGACGACCTGCACTCGGTGCACGCCCAGCTCACCACCCAGGTGCTGACCAGCACGTCGCCCGACGACGCCGCGCCGGCGCGGATCCTCGCCTGGGAGGAGTCCGAGGAGGCCCTCGTGGCGAGGGCCACCGCGACGTTGAAGGAGATCTGCGCCGACGAGCAGGCCGACCTGGCCCGGCTGTCGGTCGGTCTGCGGATCGTGCGGGGCCTGCTCGCGACCGGCTGAGCCGACGGGTTGCTCGGTGGCCGTCTCTCGCTAGGGTCGTGGGGGTGAGTGACCTGCGCACCGCCGGAGTGGCCGATACCGTCCGTCTCGTCGCCGGGGGAGAGGTCTCCGCCCGGGCGGTGGTCGAGCAGGCCCTGGCCCGCATCGACGGGCGGGACCGCGAGCTCAACGCCTTCTCCCGGGTGCTGGTCGACGCCGCGCTCGCGGAGGCGGACGACCGCGACGCCGCGCTCGCATCCGGTGCCCCGGCCGGGTCGCTGCACGGCGTACCGATCGCGATCAAGGAGGAGCTCGACGTCGCCGGGGCCGTCACCACCTTCGGTGGCGAGGGCAACTCCACCCCGGTCGCGGCGGACGGTGAGGTCGTCCGGCGGCTGCGGGAGGCCGGTGCCGTGATCGTCGGCAAGACCACGATGCCGGAGTTCGGCGCGTTCCCGTTCACGGAGTCGACCTCGCGCGGCATCACCCGCAATCCGTGGGACCGCAGCCGGACGCCCGGCGGCTCCAGCGGGGGTACGGCGGTCGCGGTCTCTGCCGGGATGGTGCCGGTCGGCATCGGCGGCGACGGCGGTGGCTCGATCCGGATCCCGAGTGCGAGCTGCGGGCTGTTCGGTCTCAAGCCGCAGCGTGGTCGGGTCAGCACCGCTCCCCATCCGCACCTGTGGTGGGCGCTCGGCACCGCCGGCCCTCTCACGCGCAGCGTGCTCGACAGCGCGCTCGTCTACGACGCGATCCGCGGCAACGTCGAGGGCGACCTCTACACCGCCAGCGGTGAGGAGTCGTTCGTCGACGCCGCCGGTCGTGAGCCGGGACGTCTGCGGATCGGGTGGACGACCACGCCAGTGAGCGTCGGTGTCCGTCCCGACCCCGTGCACGTGCAGGCGGTGCGCGACACCGCTGCGCTGCTCACCGACCTGGGCCACGACGTGCGCGAGGTGGACCCGCGATACCCCGACCCGACGGCTGCGTTCGTGCCGCAGTTCTTCGCCGGCATCCGTGCCGAGGCCGACGAGGTCGACCACTACGACCGGCTCGAGCGGCGGACCCGCGAGACCTGCCGGCTCGG
The DNA here is from genome assembly GCA_049593675.1 of Nocardioides sp. Taxonomy (GTDB): domain Bacteria; phylum Actinomycetota; class Actinomycetes; order Propionibacteriales; family Nocardioidaceae; genus Nocardioides. The sequence continues at coordinate 4,236 of JBAWHI010000048.1, read as the reverse complement.
CTCCTGGGTCACCCCGAGGGTCGTCGAGTGGGCGCTCGAGCAGACCGAGCAGGTGTCGGCGAAGGCGAACCGGGTCTTCGAGGACGTGGACGTGCTGCTCACGCCCGCCATCGCCCACCGGCCGCCCCGGGTCGGTCGCCTCGACGGTGTCGGCACGGTGCGCGCCTCGTTGCGGGCGATGCCGTCGATCGCGTACGCCGCGCTGTGGAACGTCGCCGGCAACCCCGCCGCGTCGGTCCCGGCCGGTGTCGCCGGCGACGGACTGCCCGTCGCCGTCCAGCTGGTGGGGCGCACCGACGACGAGATCACGCTCCTCTCGCTCTCCGCGCAGCTGGAGGAGGCCCGCCCCTGGCCGCTGGTCGCCCCGTGACGGGTCCCGTCACCATGGCGATCCGGGTCGCCGACCTCACGCTCGCCTACGGCGAGCTGCGCGCGGTCGACGACGTGAGCCTCGAGATCGGCGAGGGCGAGTTCGTCGGCATCCTCGGACCCAACGGCGCCGGCAAGACCACGCTGCTGGAGATCATCGAGGGGCTGCGCCGTCCGGACGCCGGCACTGCCACGGTCCTCGGGCTGCCGTCGTGGCCGCGCAACCCCGCCCTGCTGCCGCGGATCGGCGTCCAGCTGCAGGCGTCGTCGTTCTTCGACCGGTTGACGGCGCGCGAGCAGATCCACACCTTCGCCGCGCTCTACCGCACAGGTCCCCAGCGCGCCGACGAGTGGCTGGAGCGGGTCGGGCTCGGGGAGAAGGCCGAGTCCCGGGTCGAGGACCTCTCCGGCGGGCAGGCGCAGCGCCTCTCGATCGCCTGCGCCCTGGTCCACGACCCGGACGTCGTGTTCCTGGATGAGCCGACCGCGGCGCTCGACCCGCAGGCGCGGCGCAACCTCTGGGACCTGCTCTCGGGACTCAACGAGTCCGGTCGCACGGTCGTGCTCACCACGCACTACATGGACGAGGCAGAGACGCTGGCCGACCGGGTCGCGATCATGGACCACGGACGCATCCTTCGCTTCGATACCCCGGCCGCACTGGTCCGCGCGCTGGACGCACCGACGCGGATCGTCACCGGCGACGGCGAGGTCATCACGACCCGTGAGCCGGCGGCGCTCCTGGCTCGATTGGCGCGGGAGGAGCGCATCGACGGCATCCAGGTGCAGAGCGGCACGCTGGAGGACGTGTTCCTCAGCCTCACCGGGCGGGAGTACCGCGCATGAGCAGTCCGTTCTGGGCCCTGTCGCGGGCGATCCTGCGGGGGTTCCTGCGCGACCGGACGGCGGTCTTCTTCGCCGTCGTCTTCCCGCTGATGTTCCTCGTGCTCTTCGGTGGGCTCTTCTCCGACCAGTCCCAACCGGAGATCGAGCTGATCGAGGTGGGCGACGTCACCGTCTTCGCCGAGCTGACGCCGGATGCACAGGAGGCGTTCGACCAGACCTTCGAGGTCACCGCCTCCGACGACCTCGACGCCGCGATCGCCGAGGTGCGCGCCGGTGACGCCGACGTCGCCATCGAGCAGGACGGCGACACGCTGATCGCCCACTACACCCAGGCGGACCAGGCTCGCGCGGCGATGACCCAGGGCACGCTGCGCGCATTCGTCGACGGGATGAACGTGGCGGCGACCGGTCAGCCACCGACGTACTCGCTCGAGGTGGAGTCGGTCGAGGATGACTCGCTGGACCCGATCCAGTACTACACGCCCGGCCTGCTCGGATGGGCGGTCGCGATGAGCGCAGCCTTCGGCGCTGCCGCCACCCTGCAGGGCTGGCGGCAGACCAAGCTGCTGCGCAGGCTCCAGCTGGCGCCCGTCTCGACCCGGACGATCGTCGGCGCCCGGGTCTCCGTCACCGTCGCGGTCGCACTCGGCCAGATGGCGGTGTTCCTCGGGGTCGGCACACTCTTCTTCGACCTCACCCTCACCGGCGCCTGGTGGATGGCGATCCCCCTGCTCGTGGTCGGCACGCTCTGCTTCATGTCGATCGGGCTTCTCGCGGGCGCGATCACCAAGACGCAGGAAGGAGCGGTGAACGCCGCCAACTTCATGGTCCTGCCGATGGCGTTCCTCTCCGGGTCGTTCTTCCCGCTCGGCGCCGCTCCGCAGTGGCTGCAGACGTTGTCGAACCTGTTGCCGCTCAAGCACCTCAACGAGGGCATGCTCGACGTGATGGTGCGCGGGGAGCCGTGGACAGCGGCGTTGGAGCCGATGGCGATCCTCGCGGCGTTCGCCGTGGTCGTGACGCTGATCGCTGCGCGACTCTTCAGCTGGGAGACCGCATGACACTCGCAGGCCGGACGGTCCTGATCACCGGTGCGTCATCGGGGATCGGTGAGGCCACCGCGCTGGCGGTCGCTCGCCGCGGGGCGACGGTGCTGCTCGTCGCACGCCGCGCCGAGGAGCTCGACCGGGTCCTGACGGCGATCGAGGCGGGTGGCGGCCGCGCGGCGGCGTACCCCTGCGACCTGACCGACCTCGACGCGGTAGACGCGCTGGTTGCGCGGGTGCTCGCCGAGCAGGGCGCCGTCGACCACCTGGTCAACAACGCCGGACGGTCGATCCGGAGGTCGATCGCGCTCAGCCACGACCGGTTCCATGACATCGAGCGCAGCCTGGCGATCAACTTCCTCGGCCCCGCACGGCTCACCATGGGGCTGCTGCCGGCGATGCGGGCGCAGCGCTTCGGTCACGTCGTGAACATCGTGACGTGGGGCGTGCAGCTGCGGGCGCCGAAGTTCAGCGCCTACATCGCCTCGAAGTCAGCCCTCGACTCGTGGAGCCGCTCGATCGCCCGGGAAACCTACGGCGACGACGTGCGCTTCACCAACATGCGGTTCTCCCTGGTGCGGACCGCGATGTCGGCCCCCACCGAGGCGTACGCCGGCCACGGGGCCACTCCCGAGAAGGCAGCCGAGCGCGTGGTGCGCGCGCTCGAGCGGCGGCCACCGCACGTGAACACCGTCGCCGGGAACGTCGGCGAGCTGCTCAACCTGGTCGCACCACGCTTCACCGACTGGGTCTTCCACCGGTTCGACCGGAGGTTCCCGGACTCGAAGGCCGCGCGCGGCGGGTAGCGCGTCCCGGGCATGGTGGTGGCCCCGTCGGCCGTGGCCGGCGGGGTGGGGTCAGTGGAGATGTCGGTGGTGGGTGAAGCCGGTGGGGCTGGTCCACTCGATGGTGTGTTGGTCGAGTGGTTGGTAGTGCCAGCCGCCGGTGGTCTTGAGTCGGTGGTGTCGTCGGCACAGGGGGTAGAGGTTCGAGGTGGTGGTCGCACCGGCCGGGTGGGGGGTGCGGTGGTCGAGGTCGCAGCGCCGCGAGGGTCGTTGGCAGTGCGGGAAGACGCAGGTCGGGAACTTGGCCCAGGCCTGTTCGCGGTGGGTGGGGGTGGGGTCGTGGACCTCGGTGGTGCGCTCGGCGGAGAGGTCGAGGACGGGCCGGACGGTCACCTTCGTCCCAGCCTGGGTGCACCATCCACGGAGCTGGTCGGGCGTGACGACGGTGCGGGTGTTGTCGACCTCGACCATGGTCTGGTCGGGGCGGGTGTGGGTGTAGACCACCACCTCCCGACCGGCGCTGGTTCCATCTAGCTCTCCGTCGAGGGTGCCGGCGGCGATGGAGCGGCGGACGTCGAGGGGGAGCTCGGGGTCCAGGGTGGCGGCGCGGGCGGTGAGGGTCTTGTCGAAGGCGATGGCGTCGGCGAGGTCGAGGAGTCCCTCGATGGCGACGAGTCCGTCGGCGTCGACGTGGTGCAGGTGCACATGGAGGTGGCGGTGTTCGGCGGCTGCGGTCCGGCGTCGTTCGGCCTCGTCGGGGTCGTGGGTGGCGCGGGCGGTCTCGACGGTGCGCTCGATCTGCGCGAACGAGCAGTCGTGGAGCACGGGGGCGATCTGGCGGTCCACGAACCCGGCCGCGGCGTGGGGGAGGTTCTTGGTGGAGTCCGCGACCCGGCGGGCTTTCCACACCGGCACCTGCCCGGCGGTGACTCTCTTCCAGAGTCTCGGGAGGCGGTGGCGGACCTCGAGGGCGTCGCCGAGGTAGTCCAGGCCCTGGTCGTGGCTCATCCCGAGCGCGAACGCGAGCTCCGCGACGGGCGCCTCGTCGACCGACGGGGCGCCGTCGCCGGCGAGCTGCAGGGGCCGCATCCCCCACTCCACCGACCCGTCCGCTTCCTCGTCATCTCCGGGGTGCAGGGCGGCCCATTCGGTGGCGAGCTCGAAGCGGCGGGCCTCGAGACGGATCAGTG
>JBAWHI010000047.1:0-14361 GCA_049593675.1 Nocardioides sp. | reverse complement strand
GGTAGGCCCACGACGGCCCGAACGACACGAACTCCCCGTCGTAGGACGCCTCCTCCTGGGTCCACAGCGCCCGCATCGCCTCGACGTACTCCCTGAGCACGGTGCGACGGCGGCCTGCGGGCACGTGGTGGTCGGCGAGCTCGTCGGTGTTCCAGCCGAAGCCGGCGCCGACCTCGACCCGGCCGTCGGAGAGGTGGTCGAGCGTGGCGATCTGCTTGGCGAGGGTGATCGGGTCGGACTCGACGGGCAGCGCGACCGCGGTCGACAGCCTGATCCGCGAGGTCACGGCCGCGACCGTGGCGAGCGAGACCCACGGGTCCAGGGTGCGCAGGTAGCGGTCGTCCGGGAGGGACTCGTCCCCGGTGCCGGGGTGGGCGGCGGTGCGCCGCACGGGGATGTGAGTGTGCTCGGGCACGTAGAAGGTGTCGAACCCGCGCTCCTCGGCGGCCCGGCCGAGGGCGGCCGGGGCGATCCCGCGGTCCGAGGTGAACAGGACGAGTCCGTTGCGCATGGGGCTGATGCTAGAACGAGTTCTAGTTCTCGGGAACCCGAGACCGTCGAGACACCCCAGATGGCCCTGATCCGGGCCCGCCAGGGGCCATCTGAGGTGTCTCGACGGCCCCGGCTGGTTGGATGGGGCCCGTGACGATCGAGCAGCTGGACCTCACGACCGACGCGGTCACGCTCACCGAGCAGCTGGTCAACATCGAGTCGGTCAGCCGCGACGAGCAGGCGATCGCGGACGCGGTGCAGGCCGCGCTGGCGGCGTACCCCCACCTCACCGTCAGTCGGCACGGCCACACCGTCGTCGCCCGCACCGACCTGGGGCGCGAGGAGCGGGTCGTGATCGCCGGCCACCTCGACACCGTGCCGGTCAACGACAACCTGCCGGCGCGTCGCGAGGGCGACCTCCTGCACGGGCTCGGGACCTGCGACATGAAGGGCGGCGACGCGGTCATCCTGCGGCTCGCCGCGACGGTGCCGGAGCCGAATCGCGACGTCACCTACATCCTCTACGAGGCCGAGGAGATCGACGCCGAGTTCAACGGCCTCCTCCTGCTCTCGCAGAGCGACCCCGAGCTGATGGTCGCTGACTTCGCGATCTTGATGGAGCCCTCGAACGCCGTCGTCGAGGCCGGCTGCCAGGGCACCCTGCGGTTCGAGGTGCGCACCACCGGCGAGCGGGCGCACTCGGCGCGCAGCTGGCGCGGCGTCAACGCCATCCACGGCGCCGCCGAGGTGCTGCGCCGTCTCGACGCGTACGACGCCCGCTTGCCGATCATCGACGGGCTGGAGTACCACGAGGGCCTCAACGCGGTGTTCATCCGCGGGGGCGTGGCCGGCAACGTGCTGCCCGACGAGTGCGTGGTCGAGGTCAACTTCCGCTTCGCGCCCGACCGCAGCGAGGCCGAGGCCGAGGCGTTCGTCCGCGACTTCTTCGACGGCTTCGACGTCCGGCTCACCGACTGCGCGCCCGGCGCCCTGCCCGGCCTCGACGTCCCGGCCGCGCGTGCGTTCATCGAGGCCGTCGGCGGCGAGGTGAACCCGAAGTTCGGCTGGACCGACGTTGCGCGGTTCACCGGGCTCGGCGTCCCGGCGGTCAACTTCGGACCGGGCGACCCGATGCTCGCCCACAAGCAGGAGGAGCACGTGCCCGTGGAGCACATCGAGCGATGCGAGGCCCAGCTGCGACGGTGGCTGACCTCGTGAGGGCGAAGTTCAAGGGTCCGATCATCCAGCGGCGCGACCAGGTCGACGCCGGCACCACCGACCAGCGCCTGCTCGACTCGCGCGGTCCCAGCGACTGGGTCCACACGGACCCGTGGCGCGTGCTGCGCATGCAGGCGGAGCTGGTCGAGGGCTTCGGCGCCCTCGCCGAGCTCGGCCCGGCCATCGCGGTCTTCGGGTCGGCGCGGCTCGGTGCCGACCACCCGTCGTACGCGATCTCCGAGACGGTCGGTCGCCGGCTCGTCGAGGAGGGCTTCGCGGTGGTGACCGGAGGCGGGCCCGGCGCGATGGAGGCCGCCAACAAGGGCGCCAGCGAGGCCGGTGGCGTCAGCGTCGGCCTCGGCATCGAGCTCCCCTGGGAGGCGGGCCTCAACGAGTGGGTCGACGTCGGTGTGCACTTCCGCTACTTCTTCGCCCGCAAGACCATGTTCGTGAAGTACTCCCAGGGCTTCATCGTGCTGCCGGGCGGGCTCGGCACCCTCGACGAGCTGTTCGAGGCCGCCACGCTCGCGCAGACCGGCAAGATCACCAGCTTCCCGATCGTGCTGCTCGGCTCGGCCTACTGGTCGGGCATGGTCGGCTGGCTGCGCGACACCGCGCTGGCCGAGGGGACCATCAACGAGAGCGACCTCGACCGGCTGGTCGTGACCGACGACGTCGAGGAGGCGATCGCCCTGATGGTCGGTGCCCGGGAGGCTGACGCCGGATGATGTGGTTCTTCGCGATCCTGATCGTGCTCGCCCTCGGCGCGGTCGCGGTCGTGGCGGCCGGTCGCGGCGCACCGCTCGCCGAGGTGTACGACGACCGTCCCGATGCCGAGGTGCCCGCGGTGGGTCCGCTGCGAGCCTCGGACCTGAGGAAGGTGCGCTTCTCGCTGGGGTTCCGCGGCTACCGGATGTCGGAGGTCGACGCGCTCCTGGACCGGCTGGCCTCCCAGCTGGAGGAGCCCGCCGTCGAGGACGGTCGTAGCGACGACCCGGCCGGGTAGGGCACACTCCGCTCCATGTCGACCGAGGTCATCGTCTATATCCTCACCGGGCTCGCGGCGGTCGTAGTGGTCCTGACCCGGCTGCGCCTGGGGCGAGACAGCGGTGGCGCCGGGCGCCTGCAGATGGGCCGCGGCCTGGTCAACGTGCACACCATCGCCGGCGTGCTCGCGCTGGTGCTCTGGGTCGCCTTCCTGGTGGCCGGCAACGAGATCGTCGGCATCCTCGGCCTCGCCCTGTGGTGGATCGTCGTGGTCGCCGGTCTCCTGATCCTGGTCCGCTGGCTGCCGAGCAACGGCAAGCACGCCTCGTCGGGTCAGGAGGACAGCTGGTCCGAGGGGCCGGGGCTCTCGATCCTCGCCCATGTCGGGATGCTGGTCGGCGTCGGCGTCTTCACGTGGGCCTACCTGACCTCGGTCGTGTGACCGTCCGCCCGGTCGCGATCCCGCTCGTCGGTCTGGCCCTCGCGGCCGGCCTGCTCGCCGGCACGCCGGTCGCGGCGTACGCCGAGCGGGCCCCCGCCGAGCGGCCGGCGGTGCTGGAGAGCCGGGTGATCGGTCACACCGCCCGCGGCCGGCCGATCAACGCCTTCCACCTCGGCGAGCGCGGCGTGGGACCCAAGGTGCTGCTCGTCTCGACCATGCACGGCAACGAGGGGCACACCCGCCAGATCCTGGCGACGCTGCGCGACGGCAGGCCGGTGCACGGTCTGAACCTGTGGGTCGTGCCGGTCTACAACCCCGACGGACTCGCCCGCGGCACCCGCAAGAACGCCCGGGGCGTCGACCTGAACCGCAACTATCCCTACCGCTGGGCCGACCTGGACGGTGACTACGAGTCCGGGCCGCGGCCCGGATCCGAGCGCGAGACCCGGGCGATGATGGGGTTCCTGCGCGACATCAAGCCGCGCTGGATCATCAGCTTCCACCAGCCGCTCTACGGCGTCGACACCGACACCAAGAGCCCCCGCTTCTCCCGTCGGGTCGCTCGCCACCTCGACCTGCCGCGCAAGTCCTTCACCTGCGGCGGGGTGTGCCACGGCACCATGACCGGCTGGTTCAACCACCACTTCCGGGGCACGGCGATCACGGTGGAGTACGGCAGTCGCCCTCCTCGGCGGCTGATGCGCAAGGTCGTGCCACGACAGGTGCTCTCGATCTGGGATGCGCGCCGGCGCTAGCTACCGGCCCTCGAAGACCGGCTTCTGCTTGGCCACGAAGGCGGCGACGGCGGCCTGGTGGTCGGCGGTGGCACCGGTCTTGGTCATCATGGCGCTCTCGAGGGCGACGGACTCCTCGAAGGAGTGACCGGCCGCGAAGGCGACCGACTGGCGGATCGCCCCGAGCGCGACGGTCGGTCCGGCGGCGAGCCGGGCCGCGAGTGCGCCGACCTCGCTCGCGAGCTCGTCGGCGGGCACGACGGTGGTGGCGAGACCGAGCTCCAGGGCCTCGTCGGCCGCGATCGTGCGCGGGAAGTAGAGCAGCTCCAGGGCCTTGGCGCGGCCGACCAGGCGCTGGAGGGTGTAGCTGGCGCCGGTGTCGCAGGACAGTGCGACGTTCGCGAAGGCCAGGTTGAAGCCGGCGCTGTCGGCCACCACGCGCAGGTCGCAGGCGAACGCCAGGCTGGCGCCCGCGCCCGCGGCGACACCGTTGACCGCAGCGACCACGGGCTTGGCCATCCCGGCCAGCACGGTGACGATCGGGTTGTAGTGCCGGTCGACGGTCGTGAACAGCGCGTCGCTGCCGCCGTTGTGCAGCAGCTCGATGTGCTCCTTGAGGTCCTGCCCGGTGCAGAAGGCCTTGCCGCTGCCGGTGAGCACCACGCAGCGCACGGCCGGGTCCTCGGCGACCTGCTCGACGGTGTCGCGGAGCAGCTCCTTGGTGGCGATGTCGAGGCTGTTGTAGGCCTGCGGGCGGTTCAGGGTGATCGTGCCGACGCCGTCGGTGACGTCGAGCAGGACGGGAGAGTCGCTCATGGCGGCAGTCTGTCAGGCCCCCAGGCAGCGGGCGACGAAGCGGTCGGTGCCGGGCTTGAGTCGCGTCGCCTCCGTCGCGAACAGGGCAGCGGCCTCGCGGCCGGGCCAGTCGTCGGGGAGCAGGGCGTCCGGCAGCCCGGGGTCGGCGAACAGGAACTTGCGCCACTCGTGGACGAGGTGGAAGCGGGCCGCGAAGGCCGCCTCGTCCTGGTCGTCGTGACCGGCCAGGTGCTGACCGACCAGGTCGTCGGCGGCCTCGAGCCAGCCGACGTACGCCGTGCGCAGCCCGTCGAGGTCCCAGGCTCCGAGGGGCTCCGGGTCGAAGCGGTCGGCGCGGGCGGTGCGGGCGCTCGCCCCGGCACGCTCCAGGATCGATGCGAGCTCGGTGCGGGGGAACGGGCTGACCCAGACGTTGTCGACCAGCTCGGCGTAGCCGACGAACGCCAGGTCGGCGCGGAGCCGACCGCGCCCCGACCTGTCGGCAGGCGGGTCCACGATCGCCAGGTGCCAGTGCCCGTCCCACTGGGGGAGATCGCGACGGTAGACGCGGTTGCCGGTCTCGTCGAGACGACGGTTGGCGCGGGCGGTGGTGCGGTAGCCGCGGCCGCCGTCGAGCTGGACCGGCTCCAACCAGCCCTGCGTGACCATCCGCGAGATCGCCGTCCGGACCGCCGGCGCGGCGATCCCGACCGGGTCGAGCATGCGCACGACCGCGGCGACCGGCGCTTCACTGCCGCGCGAGCGCAGGTGGTCGCCGTACACGTCGAACAGCGCGGATCGGGCCTGCATGGGCCGAGTCTGCCAGCCGTTCGTCCCTCGTGTTCTCGCGTCGGGTTCTCACCCAGTGTTCCCACCTGTGCTTCGCGTCACGACGCGATAGGGGATAATGGTTCGTGCGTACGGCGCACAGGGGTCGCTCGACGACCTCCTGGCCCTCATACAGAGCAAAGGAAGGGGCGCGGATGGCGGCGATGAAGCCGCGGACGGGCGACGGTCCGCTGGAGGTCACCAAGGAAGGGCGCGGCATCGTGATGCGCGTGCCGCTCGAGGGCGGTGGCCGTCTTGTTGTCGAGCTCAACGCCGAGGAGGCAGGCGCTCTCGGAGATGCCCTCAAGGGCGTCGTCGGCTGACCTCGTGTCGCGCACCCCACCCCTGACCCTCCCGCCCCAGGTATCGCCGCCGGAGTTCGCGCTGAGCGCGGCGCTGCCCCATGCCGTGCTCGGTGTCGAGATCGTGGCGATCCCGGTGCTTCCCGGGGAGGCCGACGGCGATGACGTCGTCCTCGGCCCGGGCGGAGCCGAGCTGGCCGACCAGCTCGGCATCGACCTGTTGGGGGTGCTCGAGCTGGAGCGCGCCACCGGCGAGGCCGGGACCGTCACGGCGGTCCCGGTGCCGCTCGGCGGCCCGGACAACGCGGCGTTGCGCCAGGTGCTCCTCGTCGGTGTGGGTGCTCAGCGCCCCGCCGACCTGCGCCGGGCCGGCGCGGCGGTGGCCCGGGTTGCTCGGGACCGCGCGTCCGTGGCCACCTCGATCGCAGCCGTCGCTCCCGACGAGGGGCTCGAGGCGTTCGTGGTGGGAGCGATGCTCGGCTCGTTCGCCTTCCACTGGCGCTCGGGCCCGCCCGAGCACCTGCCGGTCGGGCGGATCGTGCTCGCCGACGTCCCGGACTCGCTCGGTGCGACGTTGGCCCGGGCGGTCGCGATCGGCGGCGCGAGCTGGCGATCGCGTCTGCTGTGCACGGTCCCGTCGAACCTGAAGAACCCCGGATGGCTGGCAGCCCAGGCCGAGGAGCTCGCCGCGACCCACGGCCTCGAGGTCACGGTCCGCGACGAGGCGTGGCTCGCCGAGCACGGGTTCGGCGGCATGATCGGCGTGGGCCAGGCCTCCGCCACCCCGCCACGGCTGATCCGGCTCGACTACGCCCCGCCCGGCGCCGGCCGGCGCACTCCGACGGTCGTGCTGGTCGGCAAGGGCATCACCTTCGACACCGGCGGGCTCTCGCTCAAGCCGGGTGAGTCGATGGCCAACATGAAGCGGGACGTGACCGGAGGGGCGGTCGTGATGGCCACCCTGGGGGCGCTGGCCGACGTGGGCTGTCCGGTCCGGGTCGTCGGCCTGGTGGCTGCCGCCGAGAACGCCGTCAGCGGCAACGCGCTCCGGCCGGGTGACGTGGTCCGCCACCACGGCGGCCGGACCAGCGAGGTCACCAACACCGACGCCGAGGGCCGACTGGTCCTCGCCGACGCGCTCGCCTACGCCGTCGCGGAGATCAAGCCCGACGTCGTGGTCGACGTCGCGACCCTGACCGGAGCGATGAAGGTGGCGCTCGGTCCGCAGATCGCCGGCTTCTTCGCCAACCGGGACGCTCTGGCCACCTCGCTGCGTGCGGCCTCGGTCGCGGCCGGCGAGCCGCTGTGGCGCTTCCCGCTCGCCGAGGCCTACGAGGGCAAGCTGTCCTCCACCGTGGCCGATGCGGACAACGCGCCGGGCGGGCCCGGAGCGATCACCGCGGCCCTCTTCCTCCAGCACTTCGTCGGCGACCTGCCCTGGGCCCACCTCGACGTGGCCTCCGCCGGGGACACCGCCGAGGAGTCGTTCGAGTGGACCGTCGGCCCCACCGGCTTCGGTGCCCGCGCCCTCCTGCAGTGGCTCGGCTCCGACGACCCGCTCGCGGGGATCTCCTGATGGCGGCTGCGACGGGGGCGGCGCACGGCCTCACCGTCCGGTGGTCCCTCGTGGATGCACCCGACGACGCGGCCGACGAGCTCGCGGCGTACGTCGCCGAGACCTCGCACGCGCGCTTCACCGGCAAGCCCGGCCTGCGGTTCAAGACCTGGCGGATGCGCCGCGGCGAGTGGTTCGAGGGCTGCTACGTGTTCGGCACGGACGACGAGCGGATCGAGTTCCAGCGTGCGTTCACCGAGGTGGCCGCGGACTCTCCGGTCTCCCAGGTCGTCGGCAGCGCGCCGATCCTGATCGAGGCGTGCACGATCGTCGCCGTCGCCGAGGGCGGCGACGGGTTCCGCGCCGCTCCGAGCCTCTGACCTGCCGCCGGCGCCGACGACCGTCCCGGGGACGGATCAGTCCGTGCCCGGCGACCACTCCTTCTTCGCCACCAGCAGCCCGTCGCCGACAGGAAGCAGCAGGGACACCAGGTCGTCGGCCTCCGCGACCTGACGCCCGAGCTCGCGGATCGCGACGGTCTCCTCGTCGCGCTGAGCGGGATCGGCGACCCGGTCGTGCCAGAGCGCGTTGTCGAACGCGACCACGCCGCCGGGGCGCAACAGTCGCAGCGCCTCCTTGAGGTAGGCGGAGTACTCGGTCTTGTCGCCGTCGCAGAAGACCAGGTCGTAGTGGCCGTCGGTCAGCCGGGGGAGCACGTCGAGCGCGGCGCCGGCGATCGTGCGGGCCCGCTGGGTCGCGATGCCGGCCTCGTTGAACGACTGCCGAGCCAGGCGCTGGTGCTCGGCCTCGATGTCGACGGTGGTCAGGACGCCGTCGGCGCGCATTCCGCGTAGCAGCCACAGCCCGGAGACCCCGGTGCCGGTGCCGATCTCGACGACGGCCCGGGCGTCGAGCACCGCGGTGAGGAAGCGCAGCGCGGCACCTCCGCCGGTGCCGATCGGCACGACACCGACCTCGGCAGCGCGCCCTCGGGCGGCAACGAGGACGTCGTCCTCGGCAACATAGGCCTCGGCGTGGGACCAGCTCGCGGACTTCACGTGGCCACGTTATCGCGCCCGGCCCACGGGGTGAGGGAACACCGCGCGCGGCTCGCTCGTTCACCTGATCGAGACCGCAGCCGGACGAGGGACACCGGTCTCACAGCAAATCCTCAGCAGGTGTCCCTACCCTCAGAAAGGACAGGACACTGTTCGGTGGACCCGCGCGGATGCGCGACAAGGAGGCTCCGGTGGAGACGACCCCGGACCAGCAGCACGACGTCCCCACGTGGGAGGAGATCGTCGAGCGCCACTCCGACCGCGTCTACCGGCTCTCCTACCGGCTGACCGGCAACCGGCACGACGCCGAGGACCTGACCCAGGAGGTCTTCGTCCGGGTGTTCCGCTCGCTGTCGACCTACACGCCCGGGACGTTCGAGGGTTGGCTGCACCGCATCACGACCAACCTCTTCCTCGACCAGGCTCGCCGCAAGCAGCGGATCCGCTTCGACGCCCTCTCCGACGAGCGTGCCGACCGGCTGACCAGCACCTCGCCGAGTCCCGACACGGCGTACGTCGACCGCACCTTCGACGACGACATCGAGCGCGCCCTCGCGACGCTGCCCCCGGACTTCCGTGCCGCGGTCGTCCTCTGTGACGTCGAGGGCCTCAGTTATGAGGAGATCGCCGAGATCCTCGGCGCCAAGCTCGGCACCGTCCGGTCCCGGATCCATCGCGGCCGGGCGATGCTCCGCACCGCCCTGGCCCACCGGGCGCCCAGCGCCGGACGGGCCCGGTACGCCGGTCCGCTCCTCGCGCCGTGGGGGTCGTCGTCATGATGGGCCATCTCGGCAACCGGGTCAGCGCCCTGCTCGACGGCCAGCTGTCGCGCGAGGAGACCGACCGTGCCTGGGAGCACGTGCACGGCTGCCATGCCTGCCGCGACCGGGTCGAGCGGGAGGGGTGGGTCAAGACCCGCCTCACCGGCCTCTCCTTCGACGTGGCCGCACCCTCGACCCCCGACAGCCTGAAGGGCTCGCTGATGGGCGCGGCCTTCGCGGGCGTCCCGGGTGACTCCTACCTCTCGGGCGGCTCGGACCGACGGCGGACGAGCGTCGGCCTGGCCGCCATCGGCGGCAGCGCCGTGGGCGCGGCCGTGATGGGGGTGCTGGTGCTCGGTGTCGGGCCGGCCTCGGCGCCGGCGCCGAGCCTGGACCGCCGGGCTCCGGTCACGTCGATCAGCCAGCCCGACGCCGCCCGCTCGCCGGTCCCGGCGCCGACCCGGAGGGCGTGGATTTCGCCTGACGGGACAAGATAGGCGTGTGACGCAGCACGAGCCCACCCAGCCGATCGCGCCGAGGACGCCGCCGCCGAGCTGGGTCCCCCCGGTGGTGCAGACGCCGCCGCACCAGTGGGCGCCGCCGACGGCGCCCCATCCGCGCCATGCCGTGCCCCGGGGACGGGTCCCCGGCTGGATGTGGCCGGTGGTCTGCCTGCTGGCCCTCGTCCTCGGCGTCGTCGGCGGAGTCGCCGGCAGCCTCGCCTACGAGCAGATCGCCGATGAGTCGACCGGCACCGTCGCCACGGGACTGGACGGCGTCGACACCGTCAGCGAGCCCCCGCTGCCGGTCGACAACGGGTCGATCGCGGCCGTGGCCGCCCGGCTGCTGCCGAGCACGGTGCAGATCTCTGCGGAGCTCGACGGTCAGGCCGGTGGCGCCACCGGCTCGGGGTTCGTGCTCGACCGCCAGGGCCACATCGTCACCAACAACCACGTGGTCGAGGAGGCGGACTCCGACGACGGAGCCATCGAGGTCGTCGACGACCAGGGCAACCGCTTCGCGGCCGAGGTGGTCGGGCGCAGCCCGGTCTACGACCTGGCCGTCCTCTACGTGCCGAAGGCGCGGGGTCTCGAGCCGGCCGCGCTGGGCGCCTCGCAGGCGCTGCGGGTCGGCGAGGGCGTGGTCGCGATCGGCTCGCCGCTCGGGCTGAGCTCGACGGTGACGGCCGGCATCGTCAGCGCGCTGGGCCGGCCCGTGACGACCGGGAGCACCGCCGACGACTCGTCCTACATCAACGCGGTCCAGACCGACGCCGCGATCAACCCGGGGAACTCCGGGGGCCCGCTGGTCAACCTGCGCGGCCAGGTCGTCGGCGTGAACTCCGCGATCGCCACCACCGGCGGCTCGTTCGGCGGCGAGTCGGGCAACATCGGCGTCGGCTTCGCCATCCCGATCGAGCAGGTCCGGATCACCACCGACCAGATCCTCCGCACCGGCGCGGCCGAGTATCCCGTGATCGGCGCCCAGGTGCGCACCGGCGGCCGGGTCGCCGGCGACGGTGCCGAGATCGACGAGGTCAACCCGGACACTCCCGCGGAGGAGGCCGGTCTGCAGAAGGGCGACCTCGTGACCTCGGTCGACGGCGTGCGGGTCCTCGACGGCATCGAGCTGATCGTCGCGATCCGGACCCACCGGCCCGGCGAGAGCATCGAGTTCACCATCGTGCGCGACGGCGACGAGCAGACGCTCGAGCTCACGCTCGGCGCGGAGACCGGCTGACCTACTCGCGGGACTCGGACTCGACGTAGGGGTGCTCGTCGACGAAGGTCTGGGTCTCGTCGTACATCCGGGTGATGAACTCCTCCAGCTGGGCCGACTCGACCCGCCACTGGCCGCGGCCGCCGATCTTGATCGCCTTGAGCTCACCGCGGCGCACCAGCGCGTAGACCTGCGCGCTCGAAGTGTTGAGGACCTCGGCGACGTCGGCGAGCGTGAGGAAGCGGGGGGAGCCGGCCATGCCCCCATGGTCGCACCTCCGCCCGCGCGGATGCTGGTCCCGGGCGGGCCTGTGGACGACGGGGTTTCGAAGTCGGGGTCGGCGGCCATCATCTCGGGGTGAGTCTCGGGACGGACCAGCGAGCCCAGCCATCCGCGGCCAGGGCGGGAGCCGGGGACGCCGTGCCGCAGGCGGTGCGGGCGACCCGCTCCGGCTGGCGAGACCCGCGGCTGTGGATCGGCGTGCTCATCGTGGCGGTCTCCGTCGTCGCCGGAGCCCGGCTGCTGGCGGCGGCCGACGACACCGTCGTGGTCTGGTCGGTCGCCGAGGACGCCGGTCCGGGCGCGCGCCTCGATGCCGCCGACCTCGAGCCGCGCCGGGTGCGGTTCGCGGACGAGGCGGACCTGTCCGCCTACTACACCGTCGACGACGAGCTGCCGGCCGACCTCGTCCTGGTGCGCGGCGTGGGCGCCGGCGAGCTGTTGCCTCGCGGCGCGATCGGCGCCGCCGACTCCGGCGCCGACGTGGTCGAGCTGCCCGTCGCGGTCGACACCGAGCAGGTCCCGCCCTCCGTGGCTGCCGGGTCGGTGGTCAGCGTCTACCTCGTCGGGTCGCGTGCCGACGGTCCGCTGCTCGAGGACGTCACGGTCGTCGACGCGCCGTCGCTGGAGAGCACCTTCGGCTCGACGACCGGACGGCGGCAGCTGGTGCTGGCGGTGCCCGACGACCTGGCCACGTCCTTCCTCGACGAGCTCGGCCGGGTGCAGCAGCCGCTCCTGACCGTCGTACGCCGTGGGTGAGCGCGCGCTCGTCATCGTCGTCGCCGCGGGCGCGGCCTGGGAGCCTGCCGTCCTGCAGCGGCTCGGCGAGCACCCGGGCATCGTCGTGCTCAAGCGGTGCGTCGACGTCGACGACCTGCTCGCCGCGGCCTCGGCCGGCCAGGCCCACGTCGCCGTCGTGGGTCTCGAGGCCCCCGGCCTGGACCGGGCAGCGGTCGACCTGCTCGGCAAGCACGGCGTCCGCCCGGTCGCGATCGCACCCGGCGGGGCGACGCTCGACGGTGGACGGCTCCGCGCGGCCCGGATCGGCATCCACCGCGTCGTGGCCGACGACGAGTTGGAAGGCCTGTCGGCCGCGGTCCTCGACGAGGAGTCGGCCGACACCGCAGTCCGGATCCCGCAGCCCAGCCAGCCACCACCGCCACCGCTGCCGACCGGGCAGTCCGTGGCCGGCCGGGTGCTGGCCGTCTGGGGACCCGCGGGCTCCCCGGGACGCACCACGGTCGCGGCGGGCCTCGCTGCCGAGATCGCCCGGCGGCGGCGGCGCGCGGTCCTGGTCGATGCGGACCCGTACGGCGGCGCCGTCGCCCAGCAGCTCGGCATCCTCGACGAGGTCTCCGGCCTGCTGTCGGCGGCTCGGCTCGCCGCCGCCGGTCAGCTCGACGAGCGGATCGGGTCGGTGCAGCGGGGGATCGACGGCTACCTGAGCGTGATCACCGGGCTGCCGCGCGCGGACCGGTGGGTGGAGGTCCGTCCCGGCACGATCGAGCACCTGCTCGAGTCGGTGCGCGAGCAGGCCGAGGTCGTGGTCGACACCGGGTTCAGCCTGGAGGACGAGCCGGGGTCCGACTACGCCAGCCGACCCGGGCGCAACCACCTGACGCTCGGGGCGGTCGAGGCCGCCGACGAGCTGGTGGTGGTCGGCAGCGCCGACCCGGTGGGGCTCTCCCGTCTCGCCCGGGGCCTGGTCGAGCTGAGCGATCGGGCACCCGACCGGCCCGTGCACGTGGCGGTCAACCGGATGCGACCGAGCCTGGGGTGGTCCGAGCGCGACATCGCGGGGATGGTCCAGGGCTTCCTACGGACGGCGAGCGTGCACTTCCTGCCCGACGACCAGCCGACCGTCGACCGGGCGCTCGTCGCCGGCCGGACCCTCACCGAGGTCGGGGACTCGCCCCTCGCCCGGGCCGTCGGCGGACTCGCCGACCTGCTGTTCGCTGCTAGGCCGCAAACAGCAGGTAGAGGCCACCGATCGTGAAGGCGATCATCGCGAAGAGCAGCGGGAGCTGACCGGTCAGCTGGTGGCGTCTCGGCAGGATCCGCACCGCGCGGTCGTGCGCCGCCACGACGCCCAGCACGTGGCCGGCGACGACGGCGAGCACCTTGATGTTCGCGAGGAGCGTCGGGTGGTAGTAGATGCCGTAGTTCGGGTCCAGGTCGGCGGTGCCGAACCAGTTGCTCCCGTTGCTGAACGGGTCGGAGAGGTTGATGAGCGTCTCCTGGCCGACGACCACGAAGTAGCTCAGGTAGTGCGCGACGAAGTAGCCGACGACGATCGGCACCACCGAGTGCGCGAACAGGTTCGGCAGCTCGGTGCGCCGCAGGTCGTCTCCCAGGCCGGTCAGCATGCACCCGACCGCGAAGACCAGACCGGTCCCGACGCAGAAGGCCAGCAGCGCCAGGTTGTTGAGCAGGTACGGCGAGGTGTCGTGGGACTGGACGAACTGGATCCAGTTCGACGAGTCCTTGAACGAGTCGAAGCCGGTGCTGCCGAACAGCACCGCGACGACGCCGACGAGCCCGGGACGCACCGGCGTGGTGTCGAGGTTCGCCAGCGGGGACCGGATGACGAGCAGGTCCCCGCGCCGGCCCCAGACCGACATCCGGGACACGAGGGTCGAGAAGACCTCGAACGGGTCGGCGCGTTCGTAGAAGGTGTTGCCGAACAGCGCGCCCCCGATGAGCATCACGGCGACGTACGCCGCGCACCACAGCCGGACCGGACCGATCTCGGTGGAGTAGGGGTAGACCAGCTCCATCCACACGAACGCGAACAGGCCGATCGCGGCCGGCCAGTGCCCGAGCCGCTCGGGGTAGGCGAAGACCCCGCGCTCGGGATCGCCACCGGAGACCTTCGCGAACGCGAGGTTGAGGGTGCGGACCGGGCTGATCGCCTTCCACACCGGTCCGAGCAGCAGGGAGAGCGGCACCAGGCCGACCCACCACCACACGTAGAAGATGCCCAGGACCGGGTTGATGACGAGGTCCTTGCCGAAGACCGCCGCCATCGCGGTGTAGGCGAACAGCAGGATGCCGAGCGTCCGCAGCCCGATCCGCCAGCCTGAGGAGTCGACGAGTCGGGCGAGCCAGCCCGGAGCGGGTCGTCCGCTGGTCGCGGCGTCGAAGCGGGGATCGCGCCACGCGACGGCGAGGACGGTGAAGGAGATGACCAG
>JBAWHI010000046.1:0-2180 GCA_049593675.1 Nocardioides sp. | reverse complement strand
CGGCTATCGGCGCCGCAGTCGGGCTCTCCGCCCTTCGTGGGTGGCACGTCATGACATCGTTCGCCGGCCCCCTTGCCGCGTATGCGCTGATCGGTGCCCCGAACGTCGCCATCTCGTCCAGCGCCGTACCTGCGGGTTCGTCGCTCGGCGCTGGGCTCGCTCTGATGGGTTTCGTCGCCGCGGGAGGACTGTGGACGACCTTGATCGGGCGCTACATCACCGCGGTCATCCACCTGAAACCGCCGCCTGGCGTCCCCCTGCACGCAGTTCGGTACTTCGCCAGCGCACTCGCCCTGCTGATCGGGATCGCCACGTATGTCGACATGCAGTGGCTGGACTCGTCGGATTCGTGGTGGATCATTCTCACGTTGTTCGTCGTCGTCCAGCCCTACTACGCCGCGACGAGTCATCGAGTCGTGGCGCGGGTCGTGGGCACCCTGGCGGGGGCGGTGCTGGCCGTCGTCGTCGCCGATGCCCTCAAGGACGAACCGATGGTCATCACCATCGTTGCCCTGGTGCTCACCGTCGCCGCACCGTGGGCGAACATGACGCGACCGTATTGGGTGTTCGTGCTGTTCCTCACCCCAGCCGTCGTCCTGCAGACGGCCGGAGGGACAGAGGCCATCGTGAGAGGTGCTCTCGATCGAGCCCTCTTCACGGTAGTCGGCGCCGTCGCTGCGATCGTCGTGCTGACCGTCGGCCACGAGTTGATCACGCGCGGGTCCCGCAAGCCGCTCAGCCCGGTGGCCGACGCTGGCGGTGGTCGGATGGATCTCGGTCCCGAGTAGACCTGGGGTCTGGGCACGGTGCAGGCGATCGTCATGTGCGCCCGCATCCTCGCCCCCTCCGACCGGCACACGTGCGGTTTCGAGCGCCGAGTGAGATCCGCCCCGCGGCGAGTGGCGACTTGGTCGACGGCCTTCTGGAGGTCGGTGTCCAGGAGGGCGTGATGGTGGGACAGGGTTCAGATGGTGCCGAAGCGCGCCACCGCCAGCCGAATGACCTCCGCGATGACGGCACCGGGCATCAGCCCGGGCCCTTCTGCTTGTCCGGAGCCGCCTAGGTGTCCTCGCCCAGTCGGAGGTAGCGCACCGCCCGCGGGACCGACGCCTCGTCGTCGTCGTCGGCGTCGACGGCGCGCTCGGACTCGGCCTGGACATAGCGACGGCCACCCGGCCCGGCCGAGACGCCGTGGAGCACCACGCTGGCCAGCACGGTGAGCGCCACGGCGGCCACGGCCCGGCGTACGTCGGGGGAGGTCTCCCCGAGCTGTTCGACCGCGAGCAGCGCGAACACGACCGAGGCCAGGCCCCGAGGCCCGAACCACCCGACGAAGACGGTGCTCGGCCGGTCCAGGCCCGATCGGAGCAGGGACAAGGTGACGGGCAGCATCCGCACCAGCGTCAGGCTCACGATGGCGTAGGCGACCAGGGCCAGGTCGAGGTCGTCGACCGCGATGGGTACGAGCGAGGCGCCGAACAGGAACCAGACGACGAAGGCGAGCAGCTGGCCGCCCTGCTCGGTGAGCTCGTCGACCTGCTCGAGCTCGGAGCCGCGGGGACCACGGGCGAAGGTGGTGCCGAAGGCCAGGCCGGCCACGAAGGCGGCGATGAACCCGTTGACCTCGAGGAGCTGCGCCATCGCGAAGGCGCAGACGGCGATGGCGAGGGCGGCGACCTGTCGAGCTCCGCTCAGCATCCACCTCGACTCCGACGCGGCCCGGATCATCAGCGCGCCGACGACTCCGAGAGCCGCCCCCACAGCGACGCCACCGGCCAGCTCCCACAGGGCGGTCCCGGTCTCCCTGTCCGTCGTCTCGAGGCCGAGGTGGGTCGCGGCGATGATCAAGAACACCGTCACGATCGGGGTGGCGATGCCGTCGTTCAGGCCGCTCTCGACGTTCAGGCTCCGGCGCAGCCGCAGCGGGATCCGGTCGTCGGTGATGACCTGGGCGCTGAGGGCGGCGTCGGTCGGAGCGAGCGCGGCACCGACGAAGCCGGCCAGGGCCCAGTCGAGGTCGCCGAGCAGGAGCGCCGCAGCCAGCCCGCCCAGGAGGACCGAGAGCGGCAGGCCGATCCCCAGCAGGCGGATCGGCAGGCCCACGTCGCGCCGGAGCTCGCCGAGGTTGACGCGCGAGGCGTCCGAGAAGAGCACGAGTGCCAGCGTGATCTCGGCGAGAC
>JBAWHI010000045.1:0-27622 GCA_049593675.1 Nocardioides sp. | reverse complement strand
GTCGAGCCGGACCGGCCGTAGGTGACCACGAAGACGTAGTCCAGCTCCCGGCGCGGCATGGCCCGGAGTCTAGGCCGCCTCGCCGAGAGGCGCGCCACCTCGGCCCCGGCCCAAGCCGCGGACGGTCCACCCGGCGGCCCGCCAGGCGTCGGCATCGAGCCGGTTGCGCCCGTCGATGACCTGCTGGTGGCGCACGATGCCGCCGAGCAGGTGGGGATCGACCTCGCGGAACTCCGGCCACTCGGTGAGGTGCAGCAGCAGGTCGGCGTCGCGGGCGGCCGCGAGAGCTGTCTCGGCGTAGTCGAGGGTCGGGAACATGGCGCGGGCGGTCTCCATCGCCTTCGGGTCGAAGACCGACACGAGCGCGCCGCGCAGGTGCAGCTGGCCCGCGATCGAGAGCGCGGGGGAGTCGCGGACGTCGTCGCTGTGCGGCTTGAACGCCGCTCCCCAGATCGCGATCCGGGTCCGGGCGACGGAGCCGCCGAGCATGGCGGTCGCGACCTGGACCACCCGCTCGCGCTGGCGCAGGTTGATGTCGTCGACCTGGCGCAGGAAGGACATCGCGTCCTCGACGCCCAGCTCCCCGGCGCGGCTGAGGAACGCGCGGATGTCCTTGGGCAGACAGCCGCCACCGAAGCCGACCCCGGCGTTGAGGAACTTCCGGCCGATCCGGTCGTCGTGGCCGATCGCGTCGGCGAGCTCCACGACGTCGGCGCCGGCGGCCTCGCACACCTCTGCGATCGCGTTGATGAAGGAGATCTTGGTGGCGAGGAAGGCGTTCGCCGAGACCTTCACCAGCTCCGCGGTCGCGAAGTCGGTGACCACGATCGGGATGCCGGTTGCGAGGATCGGCGCGTAGAACTCGCGCAGCACCCCGGCGGCGCGCTCGGAGGCGACGCCGAGCACGAGCCGGTCCGGGCGCAGGGTGTCCTCGACCGCGAAGCCCTCGCGGAGGAACTCGGGGTTCCAGGCGAGCTCGGTGCCGTCGGGCAGGGTCGCGGCCAGTCGCTCGGCGGTGCCGACCGGGACCGTCGACTTGCCGACGACGAGGTCGCCCTCGGAGAGGTACGGCGCCAGCGACTCGACCGCGGCGTCGACATGCCGGACGTCGGCGCCCAGTCCGTCGTGGCGCTGCGGGGTGCCGACGCAGACGAAGTGGATGTCGCCGAAGGCGCCGGCCTCGGCGAACGAATCGGTGAAGCGGAGCCGGCCCGTGGCGACGTGCTTCGCGAGCAGGTCCTCGAGGCCCGGTTCGTAGAAGGGCGCCTTGCCCGACGCGAGGGACTCCCGCTTGGGAGCGTCGATCTCGACGCCGAGGACGTCGTAGCCGAGCTCGGCCATGCTCGCGGCGTGGGTGGCGCCGAGGTAGCCGCATCCGATGACAGTGACCTTCACGGCCTCCAGTCAGACGGATCCAGGTGACAGGGCGGCAGCGAGCCGGCGAACGATCTCCGACAGTCGCGTGGCATCGGTGGCGAGGTTCAGTCGCACGTGCCCGTCCAGCCCGGGCTGGTAGTCCGCACCCGGGCCGAGGCGGACGCCGTGCTCGAGCGCAGCGGCGGCCGGGTCGGCCACGCCGTAGGCCCGCAGGTCGAGCCAGGCCAGGTACGTCGCCTCGAGCGGCCGCATCCGGGCCCGCGGCAGCCGCTCCTCCAGCAGGGCGCCGAGCAGGGCGCGGTTGGCGTCGAGGCGGGCGATGAGCGCCGCCAGCCACTCGTCGCACGAGGTCCAGGCGGTGACGCCCGCGACGATGCCGATCGAGGACCACAGGTGCTGCGCCGGCACCGGCAGCTCGCGCGCTCGGGCGCGGTCGGCCCGGTCGAGCAGCACCAGCTGGGCCCCGTGCACGCCGGGCATGTTGAACGACTTGGAGGCGCTCGTGACGGCCACGGCGCGCTCGTCGAGGGTGAGGTACGGCGTGAAGCCCGCTCCCGGCAGCGTCAGCGGGGCGTGGACCTCGTCGGCGACGACGCGCACGTCGTAGCGCCGCGCGAGGTCGGCGAGCCCGGCCAGCTCGTCGCGGGTCCAGGCCCGGCCCAGGGGGTTGTGCGGGTTGCAGAGCAGGAACGTGCGCGCGCCGGCCGCGAAGGCGGCCTCGATCGCGGCGAGGTCCATCGTCGCCTCGGCCGCGTCCGGGTCGAGCGTGATCGGCACGAGCTCGCGGCCCGTCACGGCGACGACGTGGCGCAGCGGCGGATAGCTGGGCAGCGCGACCACCACCGGGCCCGGCGGGCACAGGGCGTCCAGGGCGAGCCGGACGCCACCCATCACCGACGCGGTCGGCACCGTCGCATCCTCCGGCACGGTCCAGTCCCAGTGCCGTCGGGCGAAGCCGGCGAACGCCGCGCCCAGGCCTCCGTCACCGGCTGGCGGGTAGCCGATGGCGCCGGCGCGGACGCTGCGGACCAGGGCCTCCTCGATCGGCTCGGCGACCCGGAAGTCCATCTCGGCGACCCAGGCGGGGATCACGCCCGGTGCGACGTCACCCCACTTGAGCGGGAGCGCGGTGCGGGCCTGCTCGTCGGTGAACGCGCGCAGGATGCTGTCGGTCGGGTCGGTCACCCGGACCATTCAACAGACCCGACTACCGTGACGAGATGAGGTGGGTGGCCGGCGTGGTCGTGGCCCTGCTGCTGGCCGCCTGCACGTCGGACCCGCCGGAGCCGACGCCGGACCCACCGCCGGTGTCCGACTCCACGCCGCCGCGGGTGAGCGAGACCCGGCCGCCCGCGCCGACGACGCGCCCGCTGGTGCTCGCCACGAATGCGCGCCGGCCCCCGATGGACCTGCCGAAGGCCGTGGCCGGGTGGATCCGCCAGGGGCGGGTGACGAACTGGAAGGAGCTCGGCCAGCCGCAGGCACCGCTGCGGGTGGTGGACGGCGCCGGCGACCTCCGCCATCTCCCGATGAACACCATCGCGATCGAGGTCGCGGACGCCGTCGGGCCGGGTGTGCGTGTGGTGCGGGTCGACGGCGTCGACCCGATCCGCGACCCCGACGACTACCCGCTCCAGGTGCAGGGTCCCGCGCCCGCCCCGGTGACGACGCTGACCGTCGTCGGCGACATCATGCTCGGTCGCGGCGTCACCGGCCTGCCGGCGCTGGAGCCGATGGCGCGACGGCTGTCTTCGGCCGACATCACGGTCGGCAACCTGGAGAGCACGCTCTCCGACGCCGGACCGGTCAACCCCGTCCAGGGCGACCCCTTCCACGCTCCACCGTCCGTGCGCGCGGACCTGCGGGCGGCCGGGTTCGACGCGATCGGCCTGGCCAACAACCACACCGGCGACTACGGCGACGGGCCCCTCGTGCGCACGGTCACGCTGCTGCGCCAGGGCGGGCTGGCGACCTTCGGCGCCGGCCGAGACCTGGCGCAGGCGCGCGAGCCGGTCGTCGTACGCCGGCACGGCACGACCTTCGGCTTCCTCGGCTTCAACGCGATCGGCGAGACCGCGCCGGCGGCGCCCGGGCGGCCGGGGGCCGTGTCGGTGAGCATGCCGCCGCGCACCGGTCCGCTCGACACCGCCGAGCTCGACCGGTTCCTCGCCGACGTACGCCGGTTGGCCCGGCGCGTGGACGTGGTGACGGTGCTGCCGCACTGGGGCGAGCAGTACACCTACGACCCCGATCCCGTGCAGCCCGTCGTCGCCCGTGCCCTGGTCGACGCGGGGGCCGACCTGGTCGTGGGCGGTCACCCGCACTGGGTGCAGGGGGCGGACCTGGTCGGCGATGCGCTCGTGGTCAACTCGCTCGGCAACTTCGTCTTCGACATGGACTTCTCCGCCGAGACGATGGAGGGGCTGGTGCTCGAGGCCACCTTCTGGGGCGACCGGCTGATGGCGGCCGACTTCGTGCCCTACCGGATCGGGCCCGACTTCGCCCCGCGGGTGGTGCCGGTGGACGCGGCGACCCGGATGCTCAACGGCTTCTGGGAGTCCAGCTCGCTCGGAGCCACGCCGTGAGCAGCCGACCCACGCGGTCGAGCTGGTCGCGGCCGACGAAGCGGGGTAGGTCGTCGGCCGAGTGGTAGCCGGCGTACGGCGTGCTCCCGACCCGGGCTGCGACGAACCCGGCATCCGCGAACGACTCGTGGTCGCTCGCGCTGTCGGTGCTCGTGGACGTCGCGATGCCGATGCGCCCGGCGATCCGCGCCAGCCGGTCGCGCAGGGTCGGTGCCGTGCCCTCGACGTGGGACAGCGGGACGACGTCACCGACGCCGACCCGGTCCAGCGAGACCATGGCCGCCAGGTTGCGCCGCTGCGGCGGTGAGAGCTCGGCGACGTGGTGCTTCGAGCCGAAGTGGTGCAGCTCGCCCGGTCCGACCGGCTCCTCGGCGCCGAACGCGACCAGCACGACCTGGCCCTCCGCGCCGAGCACCCGCGCCAGCTCGAGCAGCACGGCGACGCCGGAGGCGTTGTCCTCCGCGCCCGGTGCGACCGCGACCGTGTCCAGGTGCGCGCCGACGAGGACGTACGGCGCCGCGGGGTCGAAACCCGACGGCTCGGCGACCACGTTGGCCGAGCGGCCGGCCTCCACCGGGACGCCCCACGAGTCACCGGCCGGCACCGGGAACGACTCGCGGCGCACGGCGTACCCGCGGGTGTCGAGGGCGTCCGCGACGTACGACGCCGCCTCGCGGTACGCCGGTCCGGTCGCCGGTCGCGGCCCGATCCCGACGGCCAGGTCGCGCACGGTGCGCAACGCCCGGTCGGCGTCGAAGCGCCGGATCGGATCGGGCGCGATCGACGGATCGGCCGTCGCGCTCGCCGTCGGGGTGGGTGTCGGGTCGGTCGAAGGGGTGGCCGTCTGGTCGGCCGCCGGCTCGGACTCCGCGGCCGGCTCGGAGGAGCACCCCGCGCCGAGCGCGAGGACCGCCGTGAGACACGCCACCAGCCAGCGCATGGGATGACGGTACGCGGGTGCGTCCGGCCCCCTACGCTCTGCACATGCGTCTGCGTCGATCCCTCGCGGTTGTTGCCGCCCCCCTGCTTCTCGCCGCTGTGGCCTGTGCCCCCGAGGAGGACTCCTCCTCCGCGTCCGAGTCCTCCGAGACCCCGACGGCGTCCGCCGACGACTGTGCGACCGAGGACCTCGCCCTACGCACGGAGGGTCAGCTGACCGTCGGCACCGACACCCCGGCGTACGACCCCTGGTTCACCGAGAACGACCCGAGCAACGGCGAGGGCTACGAGTCCGCGGTGGCCTACGCCGTGGCCGAGGAGCTCGGCTTCAGCGAGGACGAGGTCGTGTGGGTCAAGGTGCCGTTCAACAAGTCCTACGCGCCCGGGCCCAAGGACTTCGACTTCGACATCAACCAGATCTCGATCAGCCCGAAGCGGGCCGAGGCCGTCGACTTCTCCGACGGCTACTACCAGGCCGCCCAGGCCGTGATCGCGCTCGAGGGTACGGCGGGCGCCGAGGCCACCAGCCTCGAGGACCTCCAGGGCCTGAACCTCGGGGCCCAGACCGGCACCACCTCGCTGACCGCGATCCGCGACGTGATCCAGCCCGACGCCGACCCGGCCGTCTTCGAGGACACCAACGCCGCGAAGCAGGCGCTGCAGAACGGTCAGATCGACGCCATCCTGGCCGACCTGCCGACCGCGTTCTACATCTCGGCGGTCGAGATCCCCAAGAGCGTGCTCGTCGGGCAGTTCCAGCCGGAGACCGGTGACCAGGAGGAGTTCGGCATGCTCTTCGAGAAGGGCAGCGAGCTGGTGCCGTGCGTGAACGCGGCGCTCGCCACCCTGCGCGAGGACGGCACGCTCGACGACATCGAGCAGCAGTGGCTCTCCGACGTCGTGGACGTGCCCGAGCTCCAGTGAGCGACTGGTCGCCGAGCCTCCACGAGCTCGAACGGCGCCGACTTCGCCAGCGACTGCGGCTCCGCTCGGCGCTGATCGCGACGGCGATGACCGTCGTGGCGTTCGTCGTCGCCGGTCTGGTCGTCACGGGCTCGCCGGGCTGGCCGGCGGTCCAGGAGACCTTCTTCAGCTGGCCGGACGCCAAGGAGGCGCTGCCGGACATCTGGCACGCGCTCTGGCTGAACATCAAGATGTTCCTCATCGCCGAGGTCTTCATCCTGATCTTCGCGATGCTGATCGCGCTGGCCCGGGTGAGCCGGTCGCCGTGGCTCTCGCCGCTGCGGGTGGTCGCGGTCCTCTACACCGACGTGGTCCGCGGCATCCCGACCATCCTGCTGGTCTACCTGCTCGCGTTCGGCATGCCCGCGCTGCAACTCCAGGGGCTCCCGACCAGCTTCTTCTTCTGGGCGACCGTGGCGCTGATCATCAGCTACAGCGCCTACGTCGCCGAGGTGCTTCGCTCCGGCATCGAGTCGGTGCACCCCTCGCAGTGGTCCAGCGCCCAGGCACTCGGCCTGTCGCGCCCGCAGACGCTGCGACACGTGATCGTCCCGCAGGGGCTGCGCCGCGTCGTACCCCCGCTGCTCAACGACTTCGTCTCGCTGCAGAAGGACACCGCGCTGGCGTCCGCGGCCGGCGTCTTCGAGGCGGTCTTCGTCGCCCGCGACTACGGCAACTACAACTTCAACTACACCCCGTTGGTGGTCGTGGCCTGCTTCTTCATCCTGATGACCGTGCCGCTCGCCCGGCTCACCGACTGGCTGACGGCGCGGATGCGGCGTCGCGAGCTGGCGGGTGCGCTGTGAGCCTGCTCTCCGTCTCCGGGCTGCGGAAGTCCTACGGCGACAAGGTCGTGCTCGACGACGTGTCGCTGTCGGTCGAGAAGCACGACGTCGTCTGCCTGATCGGCTCCTCCGGCTCGGGCAAGTCCACCCTGCTGCGCTGCCTGAACCTGCTCGAGGACATCGACGACGGCGTCATCGAGTTCGAGGGTCGGGAGATCTCCGACCCGCGGGTCGACGCCCGCGAGGTCCGGAGCCGGATGGGCATGGTGTTCCAGGCCTACAACCTCTTCCCCCACCTCACCGTGCTCGAGAACTGCACGCTCGCGCCCCGGCTGGTCCACGGCGTACGCCGTCCCGCGGCGGCCGCCCGAGCGCGCGAGCTGCTGGAGCGCTTCGGCCTCGCGGACCAGGCGGCGAAGCACCCGGACCGGCTCTCCGGTGGCCAGCAGCAGCGAGCGGCCCTGGTCCGGGCGCTGTGCACCTCCCCGACGCTGCTGCTGCTCGACGAGATCACCGCCGCGCTCGACCCGGAGCTGGTCGGCGAGGTGCTCGAGATCGTCCGGGCCGAGGCGGCCGCCGGGATGACGATGGTGATCGCCACCCACGAGATGGCCTTCGCCCGCGACATCGCCACCTCCGTCTGCTTCCTGCACGAGGGCCGGATCCTCGAGCAGGGACGGCCCGCCGAGATCTTCACCGCGCCGCGTGAGGAGCGGACCCGGCAGTTCCTGGCGCGCGTGCTCTGACGTCGAGTCGGCCGCGACCACGGGCAGCACCCCCCGGGGTGGTGGCGGAGCGGCGCACCCTGCTCTAGCATGCCTTCCAGTCGGTATGAAAAGCAGTCCTGCCGTCTGCCGGGCGGCAGCGCCTCGTCGGACCGGGCCGGCGCAACCACGGAGGATCCATGAAGTCGACGACCGTCGCCGAGCCGGCCCGCCTGCTCGAGCTGGTGGGCCGCGAGCTCGGCGAGAGCACGCCGATGTCGGTGAGTCAGGCCGAGGTCGATGCGTTCGCCGACCTCACCCGCGACCACCAGTGGATCCACGTGGACGTCGAGAGGGCTGCAGCCGGCCCCTTCGGCTCGACGATCGTGCACGGGTTCTTCACCCTGGCCCTCGTACCCCGGGTCCTGGCCGATGCGTTGGCGGTCGAGAGCTTCTCGATGGGCGTCAACTACGGCCTCGACCGGGTGCGCTTCGTGCGACCGCTACCCCCGGGTGAGCCGGTGATCGGCCGGGTCACGCTGGTCGAGGCCGCGTCGCTGAAAGACGGCTCAGGGGTGCAGGCGAAGGCTCGAGTGGCGCTAGAGTTCGCGCGCGACGCCCAGACGTGCTGCGTCGCCGACGTCGTGTTCCGCTACTACGACTAGGAGTCCCTGGTGGCCGAGGAGAAGGTGGGCCGTCGGCGCTGGCCCGAAGGCTACGCACCGCAGCGGACCCGCAGTGAGCTGGTCGCGAGCGCGCTCCGGCTCTTCGAGGAGAACGGCTTCGACCGGACCTCGCTGCAGCAGATCGTGGCCGAGGCCAACCTGACCAAGGGGGCCTTCTACCACCACTTCGAGAGCAAGGAGGACCTCCTGTGGCGGATCCAGGCCGAGTACCTGGACACGCAGCTGGAGGGGGCGCAGGCGATCGTCGACCGCGGTGGTGACCCGGTCGACCAGGTCCGCGCCCTGATCCATCTCAGTCTCGAGGGCGTGGCGGAGCACCGCTCGCAGGTGGCCATCTTCCAGCAGGAGCGCCGCCACCTCACCGGTGAGCGCCTGGCCGAGGTGACCCGCCGTCGTGACGAGGTCGAGGCCATCTTCCGCGGAGTGGTCCAGTCCGGGATCGACGCCGGGCGGCTGCGCGGCGACGTGAGCTCCCGCATCGTCACCTTCGGCATCCTCGGCATGTGCGCCTGGGCGTTCCAGTGGTTCAACCCGCGCGGATCGCTCTCGATCGACGACGTCGCCGCCCAGTTCACCGCGCTGGTGCTCGAGGGGCTCACCGAGTCCTGACCGGCAGCTCCTGACCGGCAGCTGCTCGGTGTCCGAGCCTCACCGCTCCACGGTCGCGACCGGGGAGGCGAATCGCCCGCGATAGAACGACAGTGCCGGGAGCGGCGACGTCTTGTGCTCCGCGTGGTCCACGTCGATCAGGATGATCACGTGGTCGCCGCTCGTGATGATCTGGTCGGGCTTCCCGGCCAGTACGGCGCAGCAGTCGGGCAGGAGCGGCACGCCGTCCGGGCCCTCCTCCCAGGCGATCCCGGACACCTTGTCCTCCCCGGTCAGCCCCGAGGTGGCGAACCGCCGCGCGATGTCCTCCTGGTCCTCGCGCAGGATGTGGATGGCGATCCGCTCGGCCTCCGAGAGGACGTGGAAGCTCGAGGACGTGGTGGCGAGGCAGAAGAGGACCTTCGCGGGATCGAGCGACACCGAGGTGAAGGAGTTCACGGTCAGCGCTGCGAGGCGTCCGTCCGGAGCCACCGCGGTGACCGCGGTGACCCCGGTCGGGAACTGACCGCAGACCTGGCGGAACTCGGCCGAGTCGAACAAGGGCTGGATCATGCGTCACTCACCTGGGTCGAGGTCGGGGCCGCCGGGGCCGCCGGGGCCGCCGGGGAAGGCGTGAGACGAGGGCTGATCCACAGGTCCTCCTCCAGCTGGATGAGGTCCAGGGCATGGCCTTCGGCGTCCCGCACCACGTGGAAGACGCCGTGGGGGCTCGAGACCGGCCCGAGGACCTGGCTGCCGCCGAGGGCGTGGACCTGGTCGACGGCGCGCGAGAGATCGGCGACGGCGAGGTAGGGCGCCCACCGTGCGGGCAGGACGTTGGGCCACTCGCTCTCCAGCTCGAGGATCCCCGCCACTGGCGAGCCGTCCAGCGTGAGCATGCTGTAGCGACTCCCCGTGACGGAGTCGCGGTGCTCGGCGGCGTAGCCGAAGAGGCCGCGATAGAACTCGACCGAGGCGCGAGGCTCGCCCGTGGAGAGCTCGGTCCAGCACAGGGATCCGGGGGTGTTGGCGGTCTCGACGCCGGCTCGCGCGTCCCCGTGGTACATCCCGAAGACCGCACCCTGGGGGTCGACGAGCGTGCAGCCGGTGCCGGCCGCCGGCAGGTAGCGCGGGGCCGTCACGGTCTCGGCGCCGAGCTGGAGGGCCCGGTCGAGGGACGCGTCGACGTCGTCGACGGCGAAGTAGGTGATCCACCCGTGTGATCGCTCCCCGCGGAGGACCTCGGCCGCGGTGATGCCTGCGACGTCGTGGTCGTCGACGCTGCACATCCGGTAGGTGCCGGCGCCGAGCCGCTCGTGCCGAACGGTCCAGCCGAGGAGCTCGGCATAGAACTGCTCGGCCGAGGCCGGCTGCGCGCTGCAGAGCTCGATCCAGGCCGGCTCGCCGACGCGGAATCGGTCGTGCTGTAGGTCGTGTCGAGGCTCGGTCATGAGGTCTCCCCTCCGGTGATGGAGGCCGCGGCGGCGGCGTACGCCGGCTCCGGGCTGGCGGCCTCGAGCGTGGCCGCGGTGGCGGCATGGATGCGTCGGGCGATCCCGGGTGGCTGCGCGGCGATCGCGGCGGCGATCTCGTCCGCGCGCTCGTCGGCCCGGTCCGGTGGAGCGATGGAGGCGACGAGCCCCCACTGCAGCATGTCGGTCGCGTCGGCGTGGGCGCCCGAGAGCGCCAGCAGCTCGACGGCCGGGCGCGGGACGGTGTGCAGCAGGGTGTGCAGGACGCCGCCGGGGCAGATCCCGAAGGCCGCCTCGGGCAGTGCGAGGGTGGCGTCGTGGCTCGAGACCGGCACGTGCACGTGGGCGAGGAGGCCGACGCCGAAGCCGGCGACCCGCCCGTGGACCGAGGTCACGACCGGCACCGGGAGGTCACGGATGCGAGCCAGCTGGCGGTCGTTGGCGCGCAGCGAGGCGCTGACCTCGGCGGGGGAGGCCGCCCGGAGTCGGGCGAAGTCCGCGGTGTCCCAGCCGGCGCTGAAGTGCCGGCCGGCCATCACGAGTCGGACGGCGCTCGTCTCGGGACGGGCGGCGGCTTCCTCCAGGGCGGCGACGAGATCCGCGAGGGCGTCCTCGGTGAAGCAGTTGCCCCGGGTCGCGTTGTCGAACTCGACGCGGGCCACGCCGTCTCCGGACGAGGTGTGCACGCTGTGGTCGGCCATAGCGCGAGAGCATACATACCAGTCGGTATGAATGCCAGCATGTGATCGCGCTCTCAAGATTTCGTTGACTTGATACCGGCTGGTCGGTACGTTGACGGCGTTTCTGCGACTCGGGGGAGAGCACCGACCGATCCATTTCCGTCCGCGGGAGAGAAGAGAGACCCATGACCAACAACCGGCGCCAGGCACTCCGGCGGGCGGTGGTGGCCACGGCCAC
Source organism: Nocardioides sp. (assembly GCA_049593675.1). Classification (GTDB taxonomy): domain Bacteria; phylum Actinomycetota; class Actinomycetes; order Propionibacteriales; family Nocardioidaceae; genus Nocardioides. The sequence continues at coordinate 16,605 of JBAWHI010000045.1, read as the reverse complement.
GACCGCACTGCTCGCCGCCACCCTCGTCGCATGCGGCAGCGACGACGACGACTCGTCCGCCGACCCCGCGGGTAGCGGGACCGACACCGTTCGCGTCGTGCTGCAGGCCCAGCCTGCCACGCTCGACCCGATCGTCGGTCCGCGCTCCGCCCAGATGGTCTGGGCGACCGTCATCGAGCCCCTCGTCAACACCGACGAGAACCTGGATCCCGACGACACCGGGCTGATCACCGGGTGGGAGCGCACCGACGACACCACGTGGACCTTCACCGTCCGCGAGGGCGTGAGCTTCACCAACGGTGAGCCGGCCGACGCCGCTGCGGTGGCGAACACCCTGGAGCTCACCCGCGACAGCGAGGGCTCGATCCTGAAGTCCTACTGGGGGAACGCGATCGACATCTCCGCCCCGGACGAGACCACGGTCGTGGTGAAGACCGAGACCCCGCAGTACGACGTCCCGAACCTGCTCGGCACCGTCTATCTGGTGCCGCCGAAGTACTACAAGAAGCAGGGCCCCGAAGGCTTCGCGGCCGCCCCGATCGGCACGGGCCCCTACGTGTTCGAGGGCCAGAACGCCGGCCGCGACATGACCGTGGTCCGCAACGACGACTACTGGGGCGAGCCCGCCGACAACGAGAAGGTGGTTTTCAGCTGGTCCACCGAGCCGGCGCAGCGCCTGGCGCTCGTCCAGAGCGACGCGGTCGACATCGCCATGGACCTCCCGCCGACCCAGCAGGACGAGGCGGAGGGCGCCGGCCTCGACCTGGTCACCGAGGAGACCGCCATCAAGATGATCGCGTTCCTGCAGACCGACCAGGCCCCCTTCGACGACCCCGACATCGCGCGCGCCGCGGCCCTGGCCATCGAGCGTGACCCCATCGTCGAGGGCATCTTCGAGGGCAAGGCCGTCGCGGACGCCGGCCTGCTGAACGTCAAGCCCGGCACCGAGCCGGCCGAGCAGCTCGAGCCGGACCCGGAGCAGGCCAGCGAGCTGCTCGCAGGCGCCGACGTCGAGATCCCGATCGCCTACCCTGCGGGTCAGTACACGAACATCGAGGAGGTCGCCCAGGCGATGGGCGGGATGCTCGAGGAGGCCGGCTTCACGGTCACGTACAACCCGCTCGACTACGGGACCCTGGTCGGCCAGGCGATCGGGCGTGAGCTGAACGGCCTCTACCTGCTCGCCGGCGTCCCGAACGTGGCCGTGCCGGACTTCTTCGCCAGCGGGTTCATGAAGACGGCGTCGATCACCGGCAACTGCCCCGACCCCCAGATCGACGCGATGGTCGCCGAAGCACTCGAGGAGGCCGACGGCGAGGCCGCGGCGCCGACGTACGAGGAGCTCAACACCCTCGGCGTCGTCGACAAGACCTGCTACGTCCCGCTCTACCGCCAGGTCTTCGCCTATGCGACCCAGCCCGGCGTGGACGGTTTCGAGTACGGCCCCCTCAACACCGGTGACTTCACCGGCATCACGATCGGCTGACATGTCGGATGCCATCGAGACCGGGGCGGCGGCCGCAGCCGGCCGCCGCCCCGGCCCTCCGGCGCAGGGCGGGCCCGTCCTCGAGATCGAGGACCTCGTCGTGCAGCACCGACGGGAGCGCTCGCGCGAGCTCTTCACCGCGGTCGACCACGTGTCGGTCTCGATCGCACCGGAGGAGTCGGTCGGGGTGGTCGGTGAGTCGGGCTCCGGCAAGACGACCCTGGCGATGGCGGCCACCGGGCTCGGTGCCTCCGGGACCGGGACGATCCGGCTGCTCGGGAGGGATCTCCGCTCCCTGCCGAAGCGGGAGCTGCGAGCGCTGCGGCCCGAGGTGCAGGTGGTCTTCCAGGACCCCCACGGCTCGCTCGATCCTCGCCAGTCGGTGCGGTCGGGCTTCCAGGAGCTGCGCCGACTCCAGCCCCAGCGCACCGACTGGATCGACGACACGTCGCTGCTCGGCCGGGTCCGACTCTCCGCGGACCTGCTCGACCGCTACCCCCACCAGCTGAGCGGCGGCCAGGCCCAGCGCGTGTGCATCGCCCGCGCCCTGATGATGCGTCCTCGGCTGATCGTCGCCGACGAGCCCACCTCGGGCCTCGACGTCTCCGTGCAGGCCGACGTGCTGGAGCTCCTCCGGGAGGCACAGTCCACGACCGGCGCCGCGATGCTCTTCATCAGCCACGACCTGGCGGTGGTGCGCAGCATCTGTCAGCGGGTCGTCGTGATGTACCGCGGAGCGGTCGTCGAGCAGGGGATGTCGGAGGACGTCTTCGCGAACCCCCAGAACGACTACACACGCAAGCTGCTGGCCGCGATGCCGGGCGCACGATGGAGGGCCGGAGGATGAACCTGAACCTGCTCCGCACGGGACTCCGCCACCTCGGCGCGGCCGCGATCACGCTCTGGATCGCCGTCACCATCGCCTTCGGCCTCGGCCGCCTCTCGGGTGACCCGACCACCAACATCCTCGGACCGATGGCGAGCCCCGAGCAGCGCGCGGCGCTCGAGGCCCAGCTGGGCCTGGACCAGCCGCTGCTCGTGCAGTACTTCGACTACCTCGTCGGCATCGTGACCCTCGACTTCGGGACGTCGCTGCAGTTCTACCAACCGAACCTCACGATGATCCTGGACCGGCTGCCCTACACGCTCCAGCTCGTCGGGGCCGGCATGGCCATCGCCGTGGTGATCGGCGTGCCGCTCGGTGTGCTCGCCGCCACCCGCGAGGGGACCTGGTGGGACCGCGCCGCCTCCGCGCTGGCGCTCCTCGGCCAGTCGATCCCCGTCTTCTGGCTCGGCATGATGCTCGTCCTGCTCTTCGCCGTCCGCCTGGGCTGGCTGCCCGCGGGCCAGGCCGGCTCCTGGCAGCACCTGGTGCTCCCCGCCGTCACCCTGTCGCTCTATCCGATGGCGCACGTCGCACGGCTCGCCCGGGCGAGCATGGCCGAGGTGCTGCGCGAGCCGTTCATCGACTCCGCCCGCGCTCGTGGGCTCCGGACCCGCAGCATCGTGTGGCGACACGGGTTCGGCAACGCGGCGGCTCCGGTCCTCACCATCGTCGTCCTCCAGGCCGGTGCCCTGCTCTCCGGTGCCGTCGCGGTCGAGTACGTCTACAGCTGGCCGGGACTCGGGCAGCTGGCGCTGCAGGCGATCCAGTTCCGCGACTTCCCGCTCGTGCAGGCGATCGTCGTCTTCGGCGCGATCACCTTCGTCGTCCTCAACCAGCTCGTCGACGTGATCCACGTCGTCATCGACCCGAGGCTGAGGTGACCTGATGACCCAGACCCACCCGGACCTCCAGACCTCGATCGAGTCCGAGCACCTCGCCGGAGCGCCCCGCCGGCGCCGTACGTCGGTCTTCTGGCTCGCGCTGCCCCTCGTGGTCATCGCCGTCCTGGTCGTCGTGCTCCCGATGACCGGCCTGCTCGCCGATCCGCGCCAGACGAACCTCGACGACACCTTGGCGCCACCGGTCTTCCTCGACGGCGGGACGTGGGCGCACCCACTCGGCACCGACAAGCTGGGGCAGGACGTGCTGGCCCAGCTGGTCGTGGGTGGTCGGCTCACCCTTCTCATCGGGCTCGTCGGTGCGATCGTCGCGATCGGCCCGGGCACCTTGATGGGGGTTCTCGCCGGCTACTGCCGCGGCTGGGTCGACCTCGTGATCGCCCGGCTCATCGACGCACAGCTCGCGCTGCCCTTCATCCTCATCGCGATGGCCATCATCTCCAGCCAGGGCAACTCGCTGCCGGTGCTGTTCCTGGTCCTGGCGCTGACCGGATGGGCCGCCTGCGCGCGGGTGACCCGGTCGGTGGCGATGACGATCCGGGAGCGCCAGTTCGTCCTGGGCCTGCGGGCCGCGGGGGCCTCCGAGGTCCGCATCGTGCTGCGCCACGTCGTCCCCAACCTCGGCGGCACCATCGTCGCCCTCGGCACCCTCCAGGTCGGCACCGCGATCCTGGTCGAGAGCGCCCTGAGCTTCCTGGGCCTCGGTGTCGTCCCGCCCGAGATCAGCTGGGGCGGGATGCTCGCCTCCGGACAGGACGTGCTCTCCCGGGCCTGGTGGGTCGCCGCCTTCCCGGGCCTCGCGATCACCGTCGTGGTGCTCCTGGTCAACCTGCTCGGCGACGCCCTGCTCACCCACCACGACCCCCGGAAGCGGAGGCGCTGATGGCCCGCGACGACGTCCTGCTCGAGCTGCGCGGTCTGACGATCCGGGCCGCCGTGTCCGAGAGCCGGCTGACCCTGCTCGACGGCGTCGACCTGGACGTCCGTGCTGGTGAGGTCGTCGGCGTGGTGGGCGAGTCCGGTAGCGGGAAGACGACCCTCGCCCGCTCGGTGGTCGGCCTGCTGGAGCGCAACGTCAGCGTGGACGAGGGGAGCATCTCGTTGTCCGGTCGGGTGATCGTGGAGCCCGGCGCCGACCTCACCCGCGCAGCGCGCGGGAGCGCGGTCGGCATGGTGTTCCAGGACGCCTCGCGGTCTCTCAACCCGCTCATGCGCGTGCGTCGCCAGCTGGAGGAGGTGCTGCGTCGCCACGTCGACGGCATCGGCCGCGACGAGGTCCGGTCGCGCTCGACCGAGGTGCTGCGACGGATGCACGTGGACGACCCCGGCCGGGTGCTCGACAGCTATCCGCACCAGCTCTCCGGCGGGCTGCGGCAGCGCGTCGCCATCGCGCTGGCGATCGTGACCAACCCGTCGCTGGTGATCGCCGACGAGTGCACGACCGCTCTCGACGTCACGACCCAGGCCGAGGTGGTCGCGCTGCTGCGCGAGCTCGTCGAGGAGCTCCACATCGGCCTCCTCTTCGTCACCCACGACCTCCTGCTCGCCAGCGATCTCTGCGACCGCATCGCCGTGATGAGCCAGGGCGAGGTCGTCGAGGTCGGCGCCACCGACCAGGTCCTCCGACGCCCGGCGGTCGACTACACCCGGCGGCTGCTCGCCGCCGTCCCCACCTGGACCGAAGGAGCAACTGTCCACGATGACTGACACGGGACTCTCGGCCTACGCCGCCTACGTGCCGACGCACCTGCTCGACGACGTACGCCTGGATCCGAGCGCGCCCGCGGGTGCGCGCGGCGTCCGCAGCGTCGCTTCCTACGACGAGGACGCGGTGACGATGGCCGTGGAGGCGGCCCGCGGCCTCTCCCGCTCGCCGGGGCCGGGCGGCCACCTGCTCATGGCCAGCGTCCTGGCGCCCTACGACGCGAAGACGGCGGCGACGATCGTGCACGGGGCCCTGGGCCTCGACGCAGGGGTCGCCGGCATCGACCTGCGCGGCCACCGCTCCGGCATCACGGCGCTCGACCTGGCGGCGAGCACGGGCTCGCTGCTGGTCGCGGCCGACCTGCGCCAGACCCGTCCGGGAGCCCCGGACGAGCTCGCCCAGGGCGACGGCGCGGTCGCCTTCGTCGGGGGAGGGAGCGAGGCCGCCTCCGTGCTCGCCCGCGCCACCCGCACCGTCGAGATGCTCGAGCGATGGCGCCTCCCGGGCGAGGTCACCGACCGGGTCTGGGACGAGCGGTTCACCGCTGAGCTGCTCGTCGACGCCGCCACCGCAGCCACGGGTGACGCGCTGCGGATCGCCGGCGTGGAGCGGCCCGACGTGGTCGTCGTGAGCTCGTCGAACGCGCGCGCCGCAGGCGTCCTGCGCCGTTCGCTCGGCTCTGACGGAGCCGACGCGGCGCTGGAGTCGCTGACCGGCTGGACCGGGGCAGCGCATCCGGGCCTGCTGCTCGCCGACGCCCTCGACCGGGCCGAGCCGGGGACGACCGTGCTCGTGGTCTCGGCGACCGACGGCGCCGACGCGATGGTCCTCCGGGTCGGCGCCGCAGTGCGGGCGGCTCGTGGTGGCCCCAGCGTGGCCAGCCAGGTCGCGGCTCGCCGCCCGGTCGCCTACGGCACGTTCCTGCGCTGGCGTGGGCTGCTCGATGTGCAGGGCCCGGCACGACCGCCGTCAGCGGCCCCGGCCGCTCCGCCGATGCACCGGCGCCGCGGCTGGAAGTACCTCCTCGAGGGGATGCGCTGCGACGCCTGCGGCCAGGTCACCACCCCGCCGGGGCGCGCGTGCGCTGCGTGCGGGTCGCTCGACGCCGGCAAGCCGGTCGCACTGCGCGACCGGACCGCGACGGTCGTGAGCGTCACGCAGGACCGCCTGACGACCATGCCCGAACCTGAGGTCGCGATGGTCGTCGCGGACGTCGACGGCGGCGGCCGCCTGACCGGCTACGCCACCGACGTCGCTGCCGCGGACGTCGTCATCGGCACGCGGGTGCGCCCGACGTTCCGCCGGCTGTGGACCACCGACGCCGTGCACAACTACTTCTGGAAGCTGCGACCGACCGAGGAGGCCACCGATGGCGAGTAGGCAGATGGTGCAGGACGTCGCCATCGTGGCGATGGGCTGCACGCCCTTCCGCGACCACTGGAACAGCTCGGCCGACGACCTTCTGGTCGACGCGGTCGGCGACTGCCTGGAGGGGGTCCCCGAGTTGGAGCTGGCCGACGTCGACGCCTTCTGGGTCGGCACCCAGGGCTCGGGCATGTCCGGGCAGACCCTCTCGCGCCCCCTGCGGCTGCGGGGCAAGCCCGTGACGCGGGTGGAGAACTACTGCGCCACCGGCTCGGAGTCGTTCCGCAACGCGGCCTACGCCGTCTCCTCCGGGGCCTACGACGTCGTGATGGCCACGGGGGTCGAGAAGCTGAAGGACTCCTCCTTCTCCGGGCTGACCGCGGTCTACCCGCCCGCGGACGGCACCGACGTCGACTGGACCGCACCGGCCAGCTTCTCGCTGCTCGCGCCCGCCTACCAGCAGGCCCACGGACTCGGGGACGACGACCTGCGACGCACCCTGACCGCCATCGCCGTGAAGAACCACGCGAACGGCGCACTCAACGAGCGCGCCCAGTTCCGCAAGGCGGTCTCGGCGGAGGCCGTCGAGCGTGCGCCCCGGATCGCCGGGCCGTTGGGCGTGCTGGACTGCTCCGGTGTCTCCGATGGAGCCGCCGCCGCGCTCATCGTGCGCGCCGAGGACGCCTACCGCTACACCGACCGCCCGGTCTTCCTGCGAGGCATGGGCTTCGTCGCCGGGGCCGGCGACGGGCTGGCATCGGACGACTACGACTTCACGACCTTCCCCGAGGTCGTCGAAGCAGCCCGGGTCGCCTACGAGCAGGCCGGTGTGACGGACCCCGCTTCGGAGATCTCGCTGGCGGAGGTGCACGACTGCTTCACCCCCACCGAGCTCGTCCTCATGGAGGACCTCGGCTTCTCGGGGCGCGGCAAGGGCTGGGCCGACATCCTCGACGGGCGCTACTCGCTGGACGGCGCCCTGCCGGTCAACACCGACGGCGGCCTGAAGTCCTTCGGCCACCCCATCGGAGCCACCGGCCTGCGCATGATGTTCGAGTGCTGGACCCAGCTGCGCGGCGATGCAGGGGACCGGCAGGTCCCCGACGCGCGGCTCGCCGTGGCGCAGAACCTCGGTGGTCAGCCGGGCTCGTGCGTCGCGTTCGTCGCGGTGCTCGGCCGGGAGCGGGGTGCCGCATGAGCGACCGCATCGACTTCGCCGGGCGCACGGTCGCCGTCACGGGCGCCGGCAACGGCATCGGTCGGGCCCACGCGCTGCTGCTGGCCGAGCGCGGAGCGCACGTCGTCGTCAACGACGTCGGCGGCTCCGTCGCCGGGGGCGAGGGCTCGGGGGCGGTCGCTGACGCGGTCGTCGACGAGATCGTCGCCGCGGGCGGCTCGGCGGTGGCCTGCACCGCGTCGGTGGCTGACGAGGACGGGGGCCGGCAGCTCGTCGACGTCGCGCTGGAGACCTCGGGTCGGCTCGACGCCGTGATCCACAACGCGGGCATCCTGCGGGACCGGTCGTTCGCCAAGACCGAGGACGGCGACGTCGACCCGGTCCTCGACGTGCACCTGCGCGGCGCCTTCCACGTGCTGCGTCCTGCCTGGCCCGTGATGGTCGAGCAGGGCTACGGCCGGGTGGTGCTGACGACGTCCGCGTCCGGGCTGCTCGGCAACTTCGGGCAGGCGAGCTACGCCGCGGCGAAGGCCGGGCTCGTCGGTCTGATGAACGTGCTCGCGATCGAGGGGCGGCGTCACGGGATCCAGGTCAACTGCCTGTCGCCGACGGCCGCCACCCGGATGACCGAGGGGCTGCTCGGCGACCTCGACGCCCGCTTCGACCCGCGGCACGTGGCGGCCGTGGCGGCCTACCTCGCCTCCGAGCGGTGCGAGCTCACCCACCACATCCTCTCGGCCGCCGGGGGACGGGTGGCGCGGCTGTTCGTCGGCACCGCGCCGGGCTGGTACTCCGGACCGGAGCCCGCCAGCCCGGACGACATCCACGCCGCCATCGACGCCATCACCTCGCTCGAGGGATGGATCGTGCCCGACGACGGCGCCGGCGAGGTCGAGCTGATCCGCGCTGCCCTGCTCGGCGAGTCCGCCGACGCCTGATCGAGACCACAGGAGGTCACCCATGCCCGTCAGCGAGGTCCACCACGTCGCGATGACCGTCTCCGACGTCGAGCGCGCCGCCGACTTCTATGAGCAGGCTCTCGGCTATCGCCGTACCCTCCGCTCCGACGTCGGCGGCCCCGGCATCGAGGACTCCCTCGGCCTGCCCGCCGGCACGACCGGCAAGGTGCAGTACCTCCAGGGGCCGAGCCGGGTCGGTCAGCTCGAGCTCATCGAGTGGAACGGCGAGACGCGCCGGTCGCCGAACGCCGGCCACCTCGAGCTCGGTCCGTTCCTGCTCAGCTTCGAGGTCCCGCTCGAGGAGCTCGGCGAGCTCCACGAGCGGATCCGGGCGCTCGGCGGTGAGCCGTTGAGCGAGCCGAACCGGGTCCTGCTGGAGAACTACGGCCACATCCACGCCTTCGCCGCCCGCGATCCCGACGGCAACCTCCTGGAGTTCGTCTCGCTGCCGTCGCGGGAGGAGATCCTGGCCCACCGCGCAGAGAGCCGCCCGTGATGGCGACGAGCAACTTCTCCGAGGTCCTGCGCCGTCAGGCGATCCGACGACCCGACCGTGAGGCGCTGGTCGACGGCGACCAGCGCTGGACCTACGCCGAGCTCGACCGTGACGTCGACCGGCACGCCGCCGCGCTCCTCGCGGCCGGTGTGCGCCCCGACGACCTGGTCGGGCTGCTGGGGCGCAACCACGCGACCTACGTCCTCGAGCTGCTCGCGCTGAGCCGGATCGGCGCGATCTCGGTCCCGCTCAACTGGCGTCTGCACGCCACCGAGCAGTGCTACGTGGTGGACCAGGCCGGCATCTCCGTGCTGCTCTACGACGACGACTTCCACGACGACGCGGCGGTGCTGCGTGAGCGCACCGCACTGCGCGCCGGAGTCGCCCACCAGCAGCGTCCCGTGGGCCAGGACCCGCGGCTCGCGGACCTCCTGAGCGACGTGCCCGACGGCGTACGCGTGGCCGATGCGGAGAAGTCCGACGACGACGTGCACCGACTCCTCTACACCTCGGGGACCACCGCGCGCCCCAAGGGCGTGATCCACACCTGCGGCAACATCGCGGCGAACCATCTCGGTCAGGTGCTCGAGCTGGAGCTGACCCAGGAGGACCGGATCCTGGTCTCCGCCCCGCTCTTCCACGTGAGCGGGCTCGAGGCGCCGGGCATCGCCATCTTCGTCGCCGGCGGGACCATGGTCCTGACGCCGACCTTCCAGCCCGCCGACATCGCTCGGATCGTGGCGCAGGAGCGGGTCACCGGCCTGGTGCTCGCGGCCCAGATCCTCTTCGGCCTCCTCGAGCTGGACCTCGACGACCTCGGCTCGGTGCGCTACCTGATCTTCGCCGGAGTGCCGCCGACGGTTCGTCGCCGGGTCAAGGAGCTGCTCCCGCACGTGCGGCTCGTGGACACCTACGGCATGACCGAGCTCTGCAACGGGTTCTGCTACATGGACGCCGTCCACGAGCAGGAGAAGGTCGGCGCGCTCGGGGTCCCCTTCCCGCAGGCCCACCTGCGCATCGTCGACGACCGGTTCGCCGAGGTCCCGAGCGGCACCACGGGCCAGATCATCGTGCGCGGCGCGAAGGTCTCACCCGGCTACTGGCGCGACGAGGAGACGACCGCGCGGAGCCGGCGCCAGGGCTGGTTCGTCACCGGCGACGTCGGCTACGTCGACGTCGACGGCTACCTGTGGTTCGTCGACCGCCGCACCGACCTGATCAAGTCCGGCGGCGAGAACATCGCGAGCGCCGAGGTCGAGCGGGTCGTCGCGGCCCATCCCGCGGTCGCGGAGGTCGCGGTCATCGGCGTACCCGACGAGCGGTGGGACGAGGTGCCCAAGGCCTACGTCGTCCTGCGCGACGGCGCCGAAGGCGTGGACGCCGAGACGATCCGACGCCACTGCCGCGAGCATCTCGCGAAGTTCAAGGTGCCCCGGGACGTCGACGTCGTCCCCTTCCTGCCCCGCAACGACTCGGGCAAGGTGCTGAAGAAGAGCCTGCGCGAAGGAGTGGATGCATCGTGACCGCGAACCTGTCCCGGATGCTGCGCGGGCACGCCGTCCGCTTCGCCGACGACGATGCTCTCGTCTACGGCGACCGCCGGTGGACCTTCGCCGAGCTCGACCGCGACGTCGACGCGCTGGCTGCTGGGCTCCAGGCCCGTGGCATCCGGCGCGACGACCGGGTGGCCGTCGTCGCCAGCAACGTGCCGGAGTTCCTCCTCCTCGGCCTCGCGCTCGCGCGGGTGGGTGGGGTGCTCGTCCCTCTCAACTACCGCCTGACGCCCGGCGAGCTCGCGCACCTGATGCGGCACGCGGGCGTGGTCGCCACCGCCACCGTGCCGGAGTACGCCGAGGTGATCGCCGCCGCGATCGCGCAGGTCGGCGATGTGCCAGTGATCGGCCTGGAGCCGGTCGAGGGCGCCGGGTCCACCGTCGACGGCATGCTCGCGGAGCACCGCGGGGAGCGCGTCGACGACGCGGACCTCGACGACGACGCGCTCCAGCGCATCGTCTACACCTCCGGCACCACGTCGCTGCCGAAGGGCGTGATGCTCAGCCACGGCAACGTGAACGCCAACATCCACGCCCAGGTCGTCGACCTCGGCCTGCGTCCGAGCGACCGGGTCCTCACCGTGGCGCCGCTCTACCACGTCGGCGGCACGGACCTGCCGGGCTACGGCATCTGGCACGTCGGCGGCCGGATGGTCCTGCAGCGCCGGGTCGACCCGGCGGCGATCCTCGACGTGATCGAGGCCGAGGGCATCACCGGCATGGTCGTCGCCGCCACCATGCTCGACATGATCCGCCGCGAGGCGGACGCACGTGAGGTGGTCCCGGACCTCTCGTCGATGCGCTGGCTGATCTTCAGCCAGGTCTCGCCCTCGCTCTTCGCGGTCGCGCGGGAGCTCTTCCCGCAGGCCCGGCTCATCGAGGGATACGGCCTCACCGAGACCTGCAGCGGCCTCACCTATCTCGACGCCGCCCACCAGGAGAGCAAGCAGGGGTCGGTCGGCCTGCCGCTGCCCTGGGTGGACGTCCGCGTCGTGGGGCCGGACGGAGCGCCCGTCCCGGTCGGCGAGGACGGCGAGGTCGTCGCCCGCGGCCCCAAGGTGAGCCGCGGCTATCTCGACGACCCGGCCGCGACCGCGCAGGCCTTCCGCGACGGCTGGTTCCACACCGGCGACGTCGGCTGCTTCGACGAGGACGGCTACCTCTACATCCGCGACCGGCTCAAGGACATGATCCGCAGCGGCGGGGAGAACATGTCGTCGGCCGAGATCGAGCACGTGCTCTGCGACCACCCACTGGTGCTGGCCGCCTCGGTCGTCGCTGCACCGCACCCGCGCTGGCAGGAGGTCCCCGCCGCCTTCGTCGTCACCCGCCCCGGCCTCGAGCCCGCCGACCTCATCGCCCACGCCAACACCCGCCTGGGCCGCTTCAAGGTGCCCAAGGAGATCTATGTGGTCGAGGAGCTTCCGGCCAACCCGTCCGGCAAGGTCCTCAAGCGCGAGCTCCGCCAGTTGCGAACGGACCTCACCCCGGACTGGGTAGCGGAGGAGTCGACCTCCGCCTGACTGGTCATCGTGCTCGACGGTCGTCGGGTGGCCCGGCGTCGATCGCTGTGACGGTGAAGCGGCAGCAGGTCGGGGTGGGGCACTGCGCCCCTGGTGACGCGGCCGACAGACGCTCGAGTTGGAGCACGCTGCGATCCCATCGTCACTCGCCGCTGTGGGCTAGATGGGAGCGCGGCCAGAGTCGGGCCACATGCGGGTCTCGGTGCCGAATCGGATCGGGCACGCGATCATGGTGAGGCCAGAGTCCGACCTCTCGGCGGCCGCGGCCCGTGAGGTCGGTGGCGCGATGTGGATCGGCGTGGCTTCCTATCCTCGGACTGGTGGCCTGCCGCTCGGAGTGCGGGCACGCATCAGCGTGGCTTCAGCACGATCGTGCGGCTAGCCGTGGTTCCTCCCGCGACGGAGGCGGTGGCTCGTGTGGTGATGCCGCGCTTCTTCGCCTTCTCCATCAGCTTCTTGCCGACCTTGGTCAGCTTGAGCGTGACGGTGACCTTGCTGCCACCTGCACTGGAGTAGCGGGCGGTCGCGACGACCGACTTGTTCTGCACGAGCTTGAGAGTGCCGCGGCACAGCACCGCACCGGCGCAGGTCACGGCGACCTTCGTCTTCCCATCCGCCACGGTCGCCTCGCTGGTCTTGATCGCGACTTTGGCAGGGGTGACCTGGTAGGAGATCGAGGTCGTGCTCGCGGATCCGCTCGTGGACCGGGAGGTGACCGTGTAGGTGCGGGATCCCGCACGCGAGGTGTCGAGGGTGCCGGTGGCGCCCGTTGCCGATTCGGTGCCGTGATTGTCGTTGCATGACTCCACGCCCGGCCCGAAGTCTCCGTCGTCGCACGTGAAGGTCGTCGGCACGACTTGGCCCATCCGGTAGGTGCCGCCGGCCGCCGGCGAGGCAATCGTCGCCGTCGGCGGCGAATGCACGACCTTGTAAGAGATCTGCGTCGTGGTTTGCAACGATCCAACGTCCGGACCCCACCAAAGGGCGGTCGCCGTCACGGTGTACGTGTGGTCGCCGGCCCGTGATGTGTCGAGGAAGCCAGATCCTTCGAATTGGCGGCCGTCGTCGTAGCAGTAGTAGATGATCGTACCTGCGCCAGCGCTACAAGAGAATGTCGTGGGGACCCGCTCCCCGACCACGTATGTCCCACCGGGCAGTGGCGATGCGATCGTCGCGGTCGGCTCGCCGGGGTTGACCGTGTACGCGATCTTCGTGATGCTCGTGAGGCCGCCGGATGATGTCGCCGTCACGATGTATTCGTAGTTGCCGGGTTCAGAGGTGTCGAGCGTGCCGGTGCCGCCGTCCGTGGTGCTCACTCCGTGGTTGTCGTCGCACGACGCCAGTCCCGGTCCATCAGCACCTTCGGCGCACGAGAACGTGGTCGGCACGACCTGGTCGACGGTGTAACCGCCACCGGTTGCCGGCGCTGAGATCGTCGCAGACGGCGGCAGGGCAGCCGGGTAGGTGATCGAGACGGACGCGGCAGACTGCGACACAGTCGCTGGCGAGGAAGCGTAGGCATTGGCAACCACGAAGTTGGAGCCTCCGCCCCCCGACCCGGGGCGAGCCGCCGAGGAGCCGGCTCCGGCTCCGCCACCGCCACCGTAGTAACCGCCGCCGCCGCCACCACCACCGGCGCCACGGAAATCGGAGCTTCCACCACCGGCACCACCGGTGAAGGCCATTCCTGTGCCGCCGGACGTCGCGCTGCTGCTGGAGGCGGCTCCACCTGCACCACCTGCGGTTTGCGTTCCGGCACCACCGGCGCCGTCGTTGTAGCCAGGGGAGCCGGCGTCGCCGCCGTTAGTGCCATATACGGCGCCGCCGCCGCCGGCGGCCACGACGATCGCGCTGACCAGCGTCGGACTCCCTGCTCCGGCGCTGAGCCACGAGGCCCCACCTCCGCCTGCGCCTCCGGTGTGGTCGAAGGCGTCGACCACACCGCCCGCGCCTCCACCGCCCGTTCCACCCGGGGTGCCGGCGGGTTCGCAGGTCCGAACGACCGGGCCAGCGCCACCGACACCGACATTGAGCGTGGATCCAGGAGTCACGGGGATCGTCGCCGTCACCTCACCGCCGTAGCCGCCGCGCGCGTCGTAGCAGGTCCCACCGGCGGCGCCGATGGCCGTCACCTTGATCGCCGTGATGCCGGCTGGAACGGTGAACAGGGACGTACCGGGGGTGTCGAACACCGACGTGGTCGGCACGACCGCGGCCTCTGCGTCCGGCGCTTGGGCTAGATCGACGGCGACGAGGGCGGCCGCGGTCATCGCCACCGCGACGACGAGACTGGCGTGCGTGCGAACCCGGGCACGGGTGTTGGACCTGATCAAAGAGCTCACTGCCTTCTCACTTCAGCTTCACCTTGAACTTGACGACCAGGGGCGTTCTGTCCGAGAGACCCGTCGAGGGGTCGACCGCCGTGACGGTCACAACATGCTTTCCGGGCTTGTAGCGGCTGCGGAACGGCGACGCACATCTCGTGACCCGCCGCTTGTCGATCTGGCAGCGGAACGTCGAGCCGCGCACGGACGACCTGAACCTCAGCGTCACCGCGCGCTTGCTCGTCTTCTTCTTCGTGGTCCCGACCAGGGTGGTGTCGGGCCGCGGAGCGGCGGGGGTGGGCGTCGTGGTCGGGCTGGGCGTCGGGGTGGGCGTCGGGGTCGTGGGCTCCTCGGTCGGTTCCGCCGGGCAAGGGGTCTGCTGAGTCGCCAGCGTCGGGCAGAGATCCTGGGTGACGTCGCCATAGCCGTCGCCGTCCGCGTCGGGCTCCAGCTGAGCCGCGAGGTTGACTGCGAACTGGCTCTCCGAGGGGGCGCCGGTGAAGTCGGCGACGGCACCGTCGGTCTCCGGGTTGAAGTCCGCCGCGGGGAGGGTGCTCGCCGCGAACCCGCTGGGGGTGGCCACGTAGCACCACGACTTGGTGCCGGCCGGGCTGAGCACCTGCAGCGCGATCCGATCGCCGGGCTGGACGGTGATCCGCGTCGCGACGGCGACGATCGCAGGCCCGGACGCCTGACCGACCGCGCTCCGACCGACCACGGTGTACTGGTTGGCTGCCCCGGTGGGGCGAAGCACGAGGCCACGGGCGCTGGTGTCGGACTGGTAGGTGCTGAACGAGGTGATCACACCCGGCGCGTGCGCCGTGTAGTCGGTGCCCCCCGCGGCCCAGGTGCTCTGGATGATCGTCGGGTGTGCGCCGGACTCATCGCAGCGGATCCCTCCGTTGGTGACCTGGCCGAGGGTGCTGGCGGTAGCGGCGGCGGCGCGGCCACCGGGCCCGGCGTCATCGTGGGAGGAGGCAGTCGCCGCGACCGGAACGGCCACGGCTGCGGCCAGGAGAACGGCGGCCAGGACGGGATGGGGGAATCGCGCCAACGCAGAATGGGACACGTTCTCAACCAAGACGAGAGATGTCGGCGGCCGTGATGGCCCTGACCATGAAGTAGGAGCTGGTGACGCCACCGGGCCCGGCGTCGACGTACGAGCTGCCCACCACCGGGCTGGCGGCCTCGGCCGGAGAAGCCAGCAGCACTGAGGCGCACAACAAGGAAACCAAGCCGACGTGCGCGGCCAGACCCAAGCGACGCCTCCCCTGCAGGACACGCACCCACGACGACATGCTTGCTCCTAAGATCGCGGATCGGCTCGTCATCACTGGTCCCAGCTAGTCGCCGAGCGAACGCGTCCGTAGCTTGATGGTCTTGCCGGGTGCCACCCCAGAATGCGCAAGACGCTCATTCTCATCGTTATAAGGTTCTCATGTCAATGGATGCTGATGGAACGACCGGCAAACGCGGCTACGACGCGCGTAGCCGCCGGCAACGCGCCGAGCAGGAACGCGCCGAGACCCTCGAGCGGGTCCTGGCCGCGGCCCGCTCCCGCTTCCTTGCCGAGGGGTACGCCGGCACCAAGATGCTCGACATCGCCGCCGACGCCGGAGTCGCGCTCGCGTCGGTCTACCGCGCCGGGCGCAGCAAGGCCGAGCTCGTGGAGATGATCCTCGAACGCGCCGGCCCCGAGGACGACCCAGACAGCTCGACCGGTCAGCCGCTGAGGTTCACTGCGCACCCATCTCCGAGCTACCCGGAGATCGCCGCGGAGCGCGACCCGCAGCACCAAGTACGGATGATCGCCGTCCGCATCGCCGACTCCCTGGATCGGATCGGCCCGTTGTGGACCGTGCTCCGCGACGCTGCGGGCGTCGACGCCAGAGCCGCCGCGACGATGCACGCCACGGTAGAACGCCGGGCCGCCGCGTTCGAGACCGCCGTGGACCTGCTGCCCGCCGAGCGGCTACGCGCCAGCCCCAGTGAGAGCGTCGACACCCTCTGGGCGCTGTCGAGCCCGGAGATGTACCTCATGATGCGCACGGTCCGCGGCTGGAGCCACCGCCGCTACCGCGACTGGCTCATCCAGGCCCTGCAAGTCCAACTCCTAGCGCCCCCCAGCGACCCTCCTCATGGCTAGCGGGGGAACTAGCGTCGGGTTGCAGTCGTGACGTCAGGGGTCCTGGCGAATCGACCTCTGACCGGCATCGATCCGTTACGTCCGCC
>JBAWHI010000044.1:0-7875 GCA_049593675.1 Nocardioides sp. | reverse complement strand
CGCGCAAGACCCGGGGCCTGTTCGTCGACCCGTTGATGCCGGCCTACAAGCAGGGCGGCGTCTACCGGACGAAGATCGGGAAGCGCGCCCAGGCGCTCTGGATCATCCCCGAGGCCTACCCGAAGGGTCGGGTCAAGGGTGTCGTCCGCGCCTACACCTCGCGGGCCCTGAAGGCGAAGAAGACACCGATGCTGGTCGTCTACGGCATCCCTGGACGCGACTGCGGCAGCCACTCGTCGAGTGGCGCGCTGAAGAACGCGAAGCAGTACCGCGCCTGGATCAACAAGGTCGCCGCGGGCGTCAGCGGCCAGAAGGCGATCGTGATCATGGAGCCCGACGCGCTCCCGCTGTTCAGCAGCTCCGTGGCGGCCTGCCCCACGAAGCCGAACGGCTGGAAGGGCATGCTGCGCTACGCCAACAAGCGCCTGGGCAAGACCGACGCCTGGGTCTACCTCGACGCCGGCCACTCCGACTGGCGACCGTTCGACGACCGTCCGTCCTTCCTCAAGCAGGCCGGCATCAAGCACGTCCGCGGCTTCAGCACCAACGTCTCGAACTTCCGGACCACCGCCTCCGAGAAGCGCTACGCCACCACGCTCCTCCAGGGCCTGCGCTCGATCGGCATCAAGAGCAAGCGCTACGTCATCGACACCTCGCGCAACGGGAGCAAGGACCCGGTCGACGCCGACGTCCTGAACCCGACCTGGGCCCGCGTCGGTCAGGCGCCCCGACTGCTGTTCCAGGGCGCGTTCGACGGCCGGCTCTGGGTCAAGCACCCCGGCGAGTCCGACGGCCAGGTCAACGGCGGCAACTCCTCCGGCAAGTGGTGCAACCTGCTCGCCGACCGGCTGCTGAACCGGCAGCCCAGCCAGGGCTCCTGCCCGGAGTGAGGCGCAGGCCGCGCGTGAGCGCTCAGCGGTCCTCGGCCAGCGTGGCGGCCACGACCGCGTTCGCGTGGCCGTGGCCCATCCCGTGCTCGTCCTTGAGGACGGCCACCAGCTCGCCGTGCTTCGCCGTCGTGCCGTAGCCCGGCGCCGAGCGCACGACCAGCTGCCACTCCTCGATCGGCCGCCCGTAGGTCCGCTCGATCGAGGGGAAGTACGACGCCGGGCCCTTCACCTGCTCACCCATCACCCCAGCCTCTCCTCGACGTACACCCTCACCACGTCGCTCCTCTCGAGCCCCGCCACGAACCACACGTCGATCTCGGTCATGTCACTTCGACCGACGTCGCTCGACGAACTCATCGCCGCCAGCCCGGCGCACCGTGGATCCGGACGGTCCCCGGCTTGTTCGACCCCGGCGGTGTGCGTCACACCTCGACGCGACCGGTGCGCGGAACACCCGGGTCCGGGGCTAGGTTCTGAGATCGTGCGCAGACTCAGGGACCGGGTGGGTGGCCTGGTGGCCGACACCCGTCCGCTGCGCAACGAGCACTTCCGCCGGCTGTGGCTGGCGAACATCATCACGGTCATCGGCGCCCAGCTGACGGTGGTCGCCGTGCCGGCCCAGATCTACGCCGACACCGGGTCGTCGGCGTACGTCGGGCTCACCGGGCTGTTCGGCCTGGTGCCGCTGGTCGTCTTCGGGCTGTGGGGCGGCGCGCTCGCCGACGTCTTCGACCGTCGCACGATGCTGATCATCACGACGTTCGGGCTGATCGGCACCAGCGCCCTGTTCTGGGCGCAGGCCGCCCTCGGCAACACCAACGTCTGGCTGCTGCTCGGGCTGTTCTCGGTGCAGCAGGCCTTCTTCGCGGTCAACCAGCCGACCCGCAGCGCGGTGCTGCCGAAGCTGCTGCCACTCGCTCTGCTGCCCGCGGCGAACTCGCTGAACATGACGGTCTTCATGGCAGGCGCGATCGGCGGGCCGCTCGTCGCCGGCGTGCTGATCCCGGTCTTGGGGTTCGAGTGGCTCTACCTGATCGACACGATCACCCTCTTCGCGACGCTGGGCGCCGTGGTCCGGCTGCCCCGGCTGCCGGTGGAGGGTGCCGCCAAGAAGACGCCGGGGCTGCGCTCGGTGATCGAGGGGTTCAGCTATCTGCGCGGCCACCCGGTGCTGATGATGTCCTTCGTCGTGGACCTGATCGCGATGGTCTTCGGCATGCCGCGAGCGCTCTTCCCCGAGATCGCGAACACCTCCTTCAACGGCCCGGAGGAGGGCGGCTGGGCGTTCGCACTGCTCTTCGCCGCCATCCCCGTCGGCGCCGTGATCGGTGGGGTGTTCTCCGGCTGGGTCTCGCGGATCGACCGGCAGGGCTACGCCGTGGTCGTGTGCATCGTGATCTGGGGCCTGGCGATGACCGGCTTCGGTCTCGCGGTCGCCCTGGCGTCGTACTGGCAGCAGGCGATGCTGCTGGTGGCGCTGCTGATGCTCGTGGTCGGCGGTGCGGCCGACATGGCCTCGGCGGCGTTCCGCACCAGCATGCTGCAGAGCGCTGCCGACGACGCCGTGCGCGGCCGGCTGCAGGGCATCTTCATCGTCGTGGTCGCCGGCGGACCTCGCATCGCCGACGTCGTCCACGGCGCCAGCGCCGCGATGGTCGGCACCGCAGCCGCCGCGGCCGGGGGCGGGGTGCTCGTCGTCGTCGGGACGATGATCGCCGCCGTCGCCGTACCCTCCTTCGTGCGCTACCGGGTCACGCGGCCCGCCGCCGAAGCGGCCTGAGCGCCCGATCGGACCTAGAATCCGCCGGTGAACAACGACCACCCGGAGCTCCTCGAGGGGATCGACCCCGACGAGCTCGCGACCACGGTCAAGGTGCTCAACGAGCTGCACCGGCTGCCCGTCGACCACCCCGAC
Organism: Nocardioides sp.; assembly: GCA_049593675.1. Taxonomy (GTDB): domain Bacteria; phylum Actinomycetota; class Actinomycetes; order Propionibacteriales; family Nocardioidaceae; genus Nocardioides. The sequence continues at coordinate 5,070 of JBAWHI010000044.1, read as the reverse complement.
ATCCGCACCGTCAAGCACGCGGCCTCGCACATGTACAAGGCGCTCAAGGCCGAGCGCCGGACCCGAAAGCGGCAGGCCGAGCTGGCCGCCGACCGCGAGGTCACCGAGCGGACCGCGACCGGGTCACCGATGCGGATCGACGACGAGACCCTCGGCATCCCGCTGGTGTCGACCGCGCCGGGCGCCTTCGCCGGCGAGCTGATCAACCCGCGCGGCTGCTACATCTGCAAGAACGACTACACGCTGGTCGACGCGTTCTACCACTGGCTGTGCCCGAGCTGCGCCGCGCTGTCGCACGCCAAGCGCGACCAGGGCACCGACCTCACCGGGCGCCGGGCGCTGCTCACCGGGGGGCGCGCCAAGATCGGCATGTACATCGCGCTGCGGCTGCTGCGCGACGGCGCCCACACCACGATCACGACGCGGTTCCCGCACGACGCCGTGCGCCGCTTCTCCGCCCTGGAGGACAGTGCGGAGTGGATGGACCGGCTGAAGATCGTCGGCATCGACCTGCGCGACCCGACCCAGGTCATCTCGCTGGCCGACGAGGTCGCCGCAGCCGGCCCGCTCGACATCCTGATCAACAACGCCTGCCAGACCGTACGTCGCACGCCCGGCTCGTACGCCCCGCTCGTCGAGGCCGAGCTCGCGCCGCTGCCGGACGACGTCGCGCTGCCGGAGATCGTCACCTTCGACCGGATCAGCGACGCGCACCCGGCGGCCATCGCCGGCACGCTGCGGCAGCACGCGGTCGCCCACCACGAGACCCCGGCGCACACGCCGGCCTCGATCACCGCGCTCGCGCTTCAGGCCGGCAACGCCAGCCTCGAGGCGCACCTCGCCGGGACCGCCGTCGACGCCGGCGGGCTGCTGCCCGACCTGCAGACCAGGAACTCGTGGACCCAGACCGTCGACGAGGTCGACCCGCTCGAGCTGCTCGAGGTCCAGCTCTGCAACGCGACCGCGCCGTTCCTGCTGATCTCCCGCCTGCGGGCCTCGCTGCGCTCCTCGCCGGCCCGGCGGACCTACGTCGTCAACGTCTCGGCGATGGAGGGCCAGTTCTCCCGGACCTACAAGGGCCCCGGCCACCCGCACACCAACATGGCCAAGGCGTCGCTCAACATGCTGACCCGCACCAGCGCCGGTGAGATGTTCGAGTCGGACGCGATCTTGATGAACGCCGTCGACACCGGCTGGATCACCGACGAGCGGCCACACCAGGAGAAGCTGCGGATCGCGGCCGAGGGCTGGCACGCACCGCTGGACCTGGTCGACGGCGCGGCCAGGGTCTACGACCCGATCGTGCGCGGCGAGGCCGGCGAGGACCTCTACGGCCACTTCCTCAAGGACTTCGAGCCCAGCCCCTGGTAGCGGAGCCGCGCCAGCGGATCCGCTGGTGGTGGTCGAGCGGAGCCGCGCCAGCGGATCCGCTGGTGGTGGTCGAGCGAGCCGCGCGACCGAGGAACGAGGTCGCGACCGGCGTGTCGAGACCCGGGAGAGTCGCTGATGATGGTCGAGCGACCGGCTGGCAGTCGGTGGTCGAGCTTGTCGAGACCCCGGAACCACCAGGCGCCCTGCCCGTCGTCGTAAGTGGACGGGCAGATGTGCGTCGAGACCGACGGCCGCACGCTCAAGCGCTCCGGGTCCGGACCACGTCTGCCCGTTCACCTACGAGATGCCGGGGCGGGCTCGGCGACCCACCGATATCGGGTGCCCGCTCATGCCGGGGCTTCCCCTCTCTCGGCTCTGCGTCGGTCCGCCGCAACGGTCCTCCGCGATCCTGTGCACGACCCCGACGAACGGTCGGGTCGTAGCGTGAGGTCGGGGACAGCGAGCACCACAACCTTCTCGGCCGCGTGGAGGTCCTACCTCTACTCGACACCCTCGGAGGCACCATGAAGCGGCTGACCGTCATCGCGCTCGTGCTGCTCGCGGGTTGCAGTCAGCTGCAGCAGGACGCCGACGCCGAAGCGGGCCGGGTGGCCGACCACGTCATGCCGGGGGCGCTCACCGATGCCATCTCCACTGCCGGGGCGCGGACCCCCGAGAGCCGGGTGGCCGCCGCCGAGCAGTGGCTCTCCGACCCCGGCCCGTCGGCGATCGACAGCCAGGGCCACGTCGCCTGGAAGGTGGTGGCGTCGGAGGGCACCTCCATCCGCGTCGACGTCTACACGTATGTGGAGTCGGCGAGCTTCTTCCCGCCCGACCAGGGGGACGCCACCTGGGGCGTGGCGTGCCGCTCCTACGCCGTTGCAGCGACTGTCACGACCGCCACGGTGGAGTGCCCCGACGGGACTCCCGAAGAACCCTGAGGGCAGCGAGTCGGTCCAGGCGCGATGTCGCCGCGGCGATCTCGGTGCGTCCCGCTCGCCGCGCACCTGCGACGCCCCACTATCGTCCCGGCTGTGTACCTGCGCGTCGTGGCCCCCTCCACGATCCTCCTCGTTGCTCTGAGCGCGTGCTCTGGCACCGAGGCCACCGTCTCGGTCGACGACGTCCGGCAGACGGCGACCGCGGCCGGGGCGACGCCTGATGCCTGCCCCCTCGACTACGACGTCGACGCAGCCTTGGAGGCCGCGGGCGTGGAGGCCACGGCCGTGCTCGATGCCGCCGGTGCATCGGTCTCCGAGATCGCCACTCCGCCCGCCGACCCGGTCGAAGCCCAGATCGATGACGGGCTCAGCCCCATCGAGGTTGCCGCGGGCGCTGACCTGAGCTGCAGCTACGAGGTCGGCGACGGAGACCTCTACGTCGAGCTGGCCACCAGCATCAACGACCAGTTCGAAGCAGTGTCGTTGTTCGGAGCACGCCTCCAGCAGGCCGACGGTGGCTTGAGCGTCGAGCAGCTCTCCGACATCGTCGACGCCTTGGGAGAGCCCGGCCGCACAGAGTCGGTCCCGAACGGCACGGCAACCGTCACCACGCTGCACACTGCCGACGACGCCGGAACCGCCGCGCTATGGGTCGAGTCCGACACCGTCACGGACGACGAGCTGCGAACGGTCGCCGAGCACCTTGTCGACGACCTCGGCCAGTCCTGACCGGTCCCTCGCACTGCCCGCCCGGGCCGGTCGAGCCGGAGTCGGGTGGCTCGCCGAGGCCGCAGGTGACCGACCGGAGTAGTCCTCCGGCAAGCGCCAGCAACTCCGTGCCGACCAGAACACCCCGGGTCATCGACACCGGACGGGTGCAGGGGTCTCGACGGGCGCTCCCGCGCAGCGCGCCTGCACCGCTCGACGACCGGGACACCGGGTCGGGTCAGCCGCGGATCCGGTCCAGACGGGTGCGGAGGAGGGCTCGGCGCTGGGCGTTGCCGGGGAGGTCGACGTAGGCGTCGCCGAACGCCGCGATCAGGGCGTCGTCGAGACGGCGGACGGCACCGGGCGGATAGCGGTAGTCCATCCGGGCCACGATGGCGTCCGCGTCGACCCGGGACAGCGCCTCGCCGAGCTCGGCCAGGGTGGTGATGCCCAGCTCCGGGAGCAGGCTGGCGATCCAGGCGTAGTGGTCGGGGCGCGACCACTCGGCGTCGGCGTACTGGCCGGCGAGGTACGCCGCCAGCTCGCGCGGGCTCACGCCGTCGACGCCCACCTCGGACTCGGAGACCGCGGCCCCGCGCAGCCGCTCCCGGATCGTGGTGAACTCCTGGTCGGCGAGCTCGAGGAGCCCGGCGGCCAGCGTGAACCGGCGGTCGAAGTCCTGGGCGTGCTCGGCGGGGACCGTGCCCTTGTAGCGGATGTCGTGCTCGAACTCCGCCCACGCGTGCTGCAGCACGGTGCGCACCTGGACCTGCACGACGCCGCCGTCGCGGCCCAGCAGGAGGTGCCGGCTGGCATAGCCGAACCGTCCCTCGCTCGCGGTCTCCTGACCGAGGTCGCGGTCGTCGATCACCCGCAGCTGCGAGCCGAGCACCTCCGCGACCGCGGCGACGTCGCTGCGCACGTAGGTGATCACCCGCAGCCCGACCTGGTCGGTGATCTCCTGCAGCGGATCGGTGTACTCCGGTCGACCGTCGACCGTGCGGGACGCCTTGGCCGCGAACGAGCCGACGCTCTTGGCCCGGCCGGTGACGCTCAGGTAGTTGATGCCGGCCTCGTCCAGGATCGAGGTCACCAGCGCGACCTGCTCGTCGGCGACCTGGACCAGGCCGGGCTGCTGGAGCGAGTACTCCTCGACGGCCTGCCGGATCGCCCCGTGCGCGTCGAGGAGGGTGGGCGTGACGATGTAGCCGAGCTCGAAGCTGCCGTACGTCGTCACCCGCTGCGGCCAGCGGTCGGCGAACAGCGCGACGTAGGCGCAGATGACGGCGTCGACCTGGTCCTCCGCGCGGCCGAGCTCACTCTTGCGGGTCGCCGCCTCGACGCCGGCGCGCAGCGACTGCCAGGTCCGCTCGGTCGGCACCAGCCGCTCGACGTGATCCATCAGCTGGAGCATCTCGGCTCGCAGCGAGTCGAGGGTGCGCCCGCGCTTGTCCTTGTACTTCAAGGTCTTCGCGAGGCCGAACAGCACGATCGTCGCCGGGTGCGGATAGACCTCGATCGCGCGCCGGGTCCGCCCGGAGGCGGGGTTCATGTCGAGTCCGAGGAGCTTGCACAGCCGCGCACCCCGGGTGCCGTTCGCGAACTCGGGCTTGCCGGTGTTCGACGGGTGCGCGCCGGCCTCGAAGCTGCGGAAGTCGGCGCTCAGCTCCTGCTCGGCGACCCGGGAGCCGGTCGGGTTCGTCACGATCAGGGGCGCGTCGATGCCGACCCGGCACGGGCCCTCGACGTACGGCGCGAGCGCGTCGCGGATCTCCTCGTCGGTGTGCACGCTGGCCAGCTGCACCAGGTGGCCGTCCGCGTCGAGGACCGCCAGTCCGGTGCGCTGCCGCTCGCCCCAGGCGAGATCGATGCCGACATAGAACACGGGCCCCACCCTGCCCTATCGGGGCGGCCGGGCCGGACCTGGCGCGACGAACCCTTCGGCGTCGGGCCGAGTCCGGCCGGTCGTCCCCAGGTCGGTCAGCCGGCCGCCGGTCGGATCCGCCCGGCAGCGGGTGCAGCGGCGGGTGCGGCGGCCGCAGTGGGGGGC
>JBAWHI010000043.1:0-22004 GCA_049593675.1 Nocardioides sp. | reverse complement strand
CGCTCGCGCACCGCGCTCAGCTCGGCCGCGGCCTCGCCCACGGCCGACACGGCGACGGCGCCGCTCACGCCGGTGGGGCCCCGGTACTCGCCGAACACCTCGCGCAGGGTGGCTGCCCACTCCCCTGTCGTGGCTCCCGCACGGGCGGCGGCCAGGGTCGGCGCCATCAGGTTCGCGTCGGTCTTGGCCGCGGCCGCGAGCGCGGCGAGCGCCTCGGCGACCTCGGTCTCGTCGCGCTCGGACTTCCAGGTCTCGACGCTGGCGCGGGCGGTCCGCTCGGCCTCCGGGTCCGCGGCCATGATCGCGCCGTCCAGGTCGGCGGTCAGCGGCGACGGCTCGGTCGTCTCGAACCTGTTGACCCCGACGATCACCTCGTCGCCAGACTCGATCCGTGCCCGTCGGGCGGCGTGCGAGGAGACCAGCTCGGACTTCATGTACTCGACCGCGGCGATCGCACCGCCCATCGCCTGGATCCGGTCGATCTCGGCCCGGGCCCCCTCGACGAGCTCCGCGACCTTGGCCTCGATCACGTGCGAGCCGTCGAAGATGTCGTCGTACTCGAGCAGGTCGGACTCGAAGGCGAGCACCTGCTGGAGACGCAGCGACCACTGCTGGTCCCACGGCCGCGGCAGTCCGAGCGCCTCGTTCCAGGCCGGGAGCTGGAGTGCGCGCGCGCGGGCGCTCTTGGACAGCGTCACGCCGAGCATCTCCAGCACGATCCGCTGGACGTTGTTCTCGGGCTGGGCCTCGGTCAGGCCGAGCGAGTTCACCTGGACGCCGTAGCGGAACCGGCGCATCTTGGCGTCCTGCACGCCGTACCGCTCCCGAGTGATCTCGTCCCACAGCCGCCCGAAGGCCCGCATCTTGCACGTCTCCTCGACGAAGCGGACCCCGGCGTTGACGAAGAACGAGATCCGTCCGACGACCCTCTCGAAGTCGTCCTCCGAGACCTGACCGGCGTCCTTGACCTGGTCGAGCACGGCGATCGCGGTGCTCAGCGCGTAGGCGAGCTCCTGGGTCGGCGTGGCGCCGGCCTCCTGCAGGTGATAGCTGCAGATGTTGATCGGGTTCCACTTCGGGATCTGGTGGACCGTGTAGGCGATCATGTCGGCGATCAACCGCATCGACGCCTCGGGCGGGAACGCGTAGGTCCCGCGGGAGAGGTACTCCTTGATGATGTCGTTCTGGGTGGTGCCGGCCAGCTGGGCGGCGACCTCCTCCGGAGTCAGGTCGGGGTTCTGCTCCTCCGCGACGACCTGGTACATCGCGAGCATCCACATGGCGACCGCGTTGATCGTCATCGAGGTGTTCATCGCGGTGAGCGGGATCTCCTCGAAGAGTCGCCGCATCTCACCGAGGTGCGGGACGGGTACGCCGACCTTGCCGACCTCGCCGCGGGCGAGCGGGGAGTCGGGGTCGTAGCCGGTCTGGGTCGGCAGGTCGAACGCGACCGAGAGGCCGGTCTGACCCTTGGCCAGGTTCGATCGGTACAGCGCGTTGGATGCGGCGGCCGTGGAGTGTCCGGCGTAGGTCCGCATCACCCACGGCCGGTCCTTCTCAGGCCTGTCCTTCTCGGTCATGGCACCGAGAGTAGGGCGATGGCTACCGATTGGTAACCGGCTGTGGGGTATCCGACACCCCCGCCTGCGCGCTCAGGCCGAGGCGGCGACGCGCTCCACCTCGACGACCCGGATCAGGTGCGACAGGTGCAGCATCCGGCGTACCGCCGGGCCGCACCCCCGCAGCGTGAGGTGGTGGCCGGCCCGGCTGGCCTGCCGGGTGGCAACAGCCAGCACCTTGAGCGCGGTCACGTCGATGGTGGAGACGTCGGTGAGATCGACGACCACGTCCTCGTCGCAGCCCTCGAGCACCTCGTAGATGGCGTTGCGGACCTCCCACGTGCTGCGCACGTCGAAGTCGCCGCTGAGATGGATCGTCGCTCCGTAGGTGCTGATCTCCATGGCCCCGCCCCGTCCCCGAGGCCTGAGTCCCCGGTGCTCCACCACACGATGGTTGCTGTCACCCACTATGACGCTGGAGGGGCCCATGAGGTTGCCTCCTCGCCCGCAACTTCTGGTCGTGTCGTGTCCAGAACGGTCTGCCGGTCGAGACGCCGCCGCGCTGAGGACCGTCGCGAGAGGCCCGATCGCGGCGCGCACGTGCCCGCACTACGGTGGCTCCATGGTCAACCTCACCCGGATCTACACCCGCACCGGCGACGGCGGGGAGACCCGACTCGGCGACATGAGCAGCACCCGCAAGACCGACCTCCGGCTCGCGGCGTACGCCGACGTCGACGAGGCCAACGCGCAGATCGGTCTGGCGCTGGCCACCGGCGGTCTGGAGGAGGAGGTCGCCGCGGTGCTGACCACGGTCCAGAACGACCTGTTCGACGTCGGCGCCGACTTCTGCACGCCGGTGGTTGCCGACCCGGAGTACCCGCCGCTGCGGATCGAGCAGGCCTACGTCGACCGACTCGAGGGCTGGTGCGACCACTACAACGAGGAGCTCCCCGCCCTGCGGTCCTTCATCCTCAACGGCGGCACGCCGGGAGCCGCACTGCTCCACGTCGCCCGCACCGTCGCCCGCCGTGCCGAGCGATCCGCCTGGGCGGCCTACGAGGTGCACGGCGAGAGCATGAACCCGCTCGCGATCACCTACCTGAACCGACTCTCCGACCTGCTGTTCATCCTCGCCCGGCACGCCAACCGTCATCAGGGCGACGTGCTCTGGGTGCCGGGGGGCGAGCGGTCGTAGCCGGCTGGATGGATCCCCGGTCGGCCGGGGATCCCTGACGTTGTCAGGGGTTGCAACGCCTGACAACGTCAGGGACTGCCTGACCACCCGGCGGCGCGGTCGGCGCGGTCGGCGCGCGGACGCCTCCGCCAGCCTGTCGGCACGCCTCCTGCGGACGCCTCCGCCAGCCTGCCGGCACGCCTCCTGCGCACCGTCCGCCGGCGGACCGGCACGCCGCCTGCGCACCGTCCGCCAGCCGACCGGCTCAGCCCGCCAGCCAGAGACGGGCGGCGACCAGCTCGGCGACCAGGACCTCGCTCAGCAGTCGTACGTCGTCATCGGTGTCGTGGGGGTAGCGCACCGTGTGGGCCGCCCCCTCGAGCTCGCCGCCGATGCTGACGATCGTCGTCTCCCGGGGCAGCGTCCACTCCAGGATGCCGTCGTCCCAGGCCGAGCCCGCGAAGGAGAGCAGCCGGTAGTCGGTGTTCTTCGTCAGGTACACGTCGACATGCGCCCAGTCGCCGGACTCACAGGCGATCGCCGAGCGTCGCGGCCCCTCGCGCAGCATCAGCGCCGACTGCTGGGCGGAGCCGAGACGACGCGCGGGCGCGGCGACGTGGCAGCCGGTAGGCCCGTCGAGGAGCCGCGCGACCTCCGGGCGCCACTCGCTCTCGGTCGCGAGCAGGTGAGCGGAGGCCTCGACCGTCCGCGCGAGGGTGCCGGCCAGGACGTCGGGACCCGCGCCGAGCAGGTGCGCCTCGAGAGCCAGCAGCAGCGCGAGCGTGTGCTGGTAGGAGCGGCAGGCCACACCGCCGGTCTCGGCCTCGGCCTCCATCAGGACCGTGTGGTCGGCGGCGGCGGTCACCGGCGACCCGGGGACGTTGGTGAGCGCCACGACGCTCGCGTCCGGGTGCACCCGTCCGAGCGCGTCCAGGGTCTCGCGCGACCCGCCCGACGCGGAGATGGCGATCACCAGCGTGCCGGCTCCCCACGCCGGCAGCAGGTCGCTGCTGGCCAGCTCGGCGACCGCCACCAATCCGCGGGCGCGCAGCCGAGCGGCGGCGACCCCGGCGGCGTAGGTCGACGACCCCATGCCGAGCAGCACCACGCGCTCGGGACGACGGGTCAGGAACGACCACGGGTTGCCCGTGCGCAGACCGTCCGCAAGTGCAGCGAGCACCTCCGGCTTGCGCTGCAGGTCGTCGAGGAACAGGTCGGGCTTCATGCGGCCTCCGGATCGGGGACGAGGTCCACGACGGCCGCCTCGGGCACGTAGGACCAGCGCGGCAGGTGGACAGCGGCATAGGTGAACTCCCGACAGACCTGCCGCAGACGGAAGCCGGGCACCAGGGCGGGCTCGAAGAGCCGCGACGCCCCGAGCGCAGCCAGCCGGGCGACGTACGACGCCAGGAAGCTGTCGACGAACACGGCCGAGACCGCGCGGACCGTCGCCGCCGGGTGGTCGGGCTCGTGACGTCGCAGGACGTAGGCCGCATGGGTGATCGACTGCGCCATCCCGGCGACGTCCAGCGCCGCCGGCTGCGGGGTCGTGCGCTCGCCGGGTGGCACCACCGGGTTGCCGTCGAAGTCCGTCACCACGAACGTGGCCCCCGCCCGGAGCACCTGCCCCACGTGCAGATCACCGTGCACCATGATCAGGGGGCTGCCGACCAGGTCACCCGGCGGCACGACCCGGCGGCGGACCTCCTCCGCGCGGCCGGCCAGCAGCTCGCGGGCCGCGCCCGACGTCGCCTCGAGGGCCCGGTCGAGGTCGGCGATCGCTCCCGCGGTCCACGCCGCGACGTCGGTGTCGGTCGCCGGCCGGCCCGTCGCGGCGAGCGCGGCGTGCAGGTCGGCGACGAGGACACCCAGACGGTCACCGCTCAGCTCGACGGCCTCGGTCGATCCCGAGGTGACCGCGGTGCGGACGTCGTCGACCGCCCAGGTCCAACCGTCGACCGCGCCGGGGAGCAGGGTGTCGACGCTGGCGAGGAGGCGCGGGGCCGGGTCCCCGACGCCCTGCCACTCGACGGTGCCCCAGGGCTGCGTCGTCCCGGCGAAGCCGTGCTCCATCAGGGCCGTCAGCATCGGTGGGGCCGGGTGCGGTCCGGGCTCGGCCGTGCGCATCCACTTCACCACGGCGCGCTCGCCCACCACCACCGACTCGTTCGTCTGATCGACGCCGAAGCTGCGCTCGCCGACGAGCGACGCCCCCTGCCATGCCGTGATCGCGAAGCGGCCGACCGTCCGGGTGCCGCCCTCGAGGAGGCGCACCAGCGCTTCCGCGGCGTGCTCCCCCGGCATCGCTCGCCGCTCCCCGTCGACCAGCCACGGGACCGGTCGCGGGTCACCGCCCTCCGGGTCGCCGAGGACGAGCAGCGCGACGCCGGCGGCCAGGGGCAGCCGGTCGAGGACGATCACGAGGTCGCGGCAGCCCGCTGGGCGTGCTCCAGCCCGATCCGCTCGATCGTGTCGGCGCCGACCTTGAGGCCGTCGCGAGCGCGGATCTGCTCGCCGATGCTGTCGAGGCGGGCGCGCAGCTCGGTGTCGGCGAGCAACCGGTCCAGGGCGCCGTGCAGCTCCGCACCGGTGAAGCCGTACGTCGACAGCCGGACGCCGAACCCGAGCTCGTCGATGCGCTGGGCGTTGTCGTACTGGTCCCAGAACAGTGGCAGCACCACCATCGGCTTGCCGAAGTGCAGGGTCTCGGTGGTCGTGTTGTTGCCGCCGTGCGTGATCACCAGGTCCACCTGCGGGATCACCTTGGTCTGCGGGAGGGTCTGGGCGCCGACCATGTTGTCGGCCAGCGTGATCCGATCAGCCTGAGGCCCCATGCTCACGATGAACCGGTGCGGGCTGTCGGCGAGCGTGTCGACGAGCCGCTGCATCAGCTCGACGTCGGCGCCACCCAGTGACCCGAGAGAGAGGTAGACCAGCGCACTCCCCTCGGGGCGCTCGGCCACCTCGGGCGGCAGCACGTAGGCCTCGTCCGTGCGCCGGACGCTGGAGTCCATCCGGATCCAGGACTCGTCGAGCGGACGCTCGGCGAGGTAGTCGGCCTCCTCCGGGAACACGTAGAGGTTCGCGGCGTTCTCACGCGGCATGAACTCGAGGTCGGGCAGCGGGTCCGCGCCCTGGGCCACCACCCAGTCGTTGAAGTCCGACCAGGTCTGCCGATGGGTGCGCTCGAGCTCGGCGCGGAACGGCGCCCAGCTCTCCGGGTCCTCCTGGGCCAGCCCGCTGAGCCCGGGGGCGATCCCCTGTCCGGGCACCTCGAGCGGGTTGCACGAGACGATCCGCACGAACGGCGCGCCGCTGGTCGCCAGAGCAGGGAACAGCACGACGTTGTCCTCGACCACGACGTCGGGACGGACCTCGGCGATGATCGCGCGCAGCTGCGGCTCGGCGTACTTCGCGCCGTCGATCAGGGCCTGGTAGGTCGGCTGGACGAACGTCGAGAGCTGCTCGGCCGTCGACTTGCGGAACTCCGGCGCCGTCTCGGCGATGAAGTCGGTCCAGAACTGTCCGGCGTCCTCGCCCTCGGCATCGGGGTCCGGCTCGGCCAGGTCGACCAGCCGCTCCTCGAAGCCGAACGGCTTGAGCTTGCCCTCCCAGGACGACTCGGAGGCGAACACGACCCGGTGGCCGCGCTCGACGAGCAGGTTGCCCAGGCCGATGCACTGGTTGGTCGGGCCATAGGCCGACTCGGGCAGGAAAAGGACGGTCAGCTGGGTCATCGGGCGGTCTCCTTCGTCGACGGCTTGGACTTCGGCGCCTTGTTCTTGGACGGCTTGGGCGGGGTGGCGGGGGCATCGAGGGGGTGCCCGGTGGCCAGCCGGGCGTAGTCGAGGATCAGCTGGGTCGCCGTCGCGTGGTCGATGGTCGGGTGCCGCGCCACCATGCGGTAGCCGTAGGCGTCCTCGAGGGCGACGATGTTGCGAGCGATGGTCTGGCTGGGCTGCTGGAGCGTGAAGACACCGGAGTCGGCACCGGACTCGAGGATGACCTCGTACATCGCGACCTGGCGGTCGAACAGCGACGTGAGCATCTCGGCGTACACGGGGTAGCGGCCCGCGGCCCCACCGAGCTCGCAGAACAGCCGGACCTCGATGTCCTCGGAGTCCCGGGGCAACCCCGAGGCGATGGTGACGACCAGCTTGCGGTCCGCGGTGTCCATGGCCGCGATGGCGCGCATCCGCTCGTCGTAGAAGCGCTCCATGCCGGCGCGGTTGGCCTCGACGAGGAGCGACTGGACGTCGGGGAAGTGGTAGAGGATCGCCCCCGAGGTGAGGTTGGCGGACTTCGCGACGTCCTTGAGGCGCACACCGGCGCCGTGCTCGGCGACCGCGCGCTGGGCGGCGGCGATCAGGTTCTCGCGCCGCTGCTTGCGCCCCACCGGACCGGTCGTCGTCACGGTTCCTCCTCGTCGTCGGCTCCACGGAGCTGGGCGGCCGTCGTCTCGCGCCGACCGTGCTCGGACACTCTGCCAGCACCCGCTGCAGAACTGAAGAGGTCTTCAGGGAATGGTCTGATTTCGATTGATACAAGCATGTTTCGGCTATTGCATTTCCTGAACTCCAGTGCAATCTTCGTCGTCAGGAGTGGCTCGGACCCGACTCGGAGCGCCCGCTCGTCCTCCCTGGAAGACCCAGCAAGCAACGTGTCCCACCCGCCCGAACCGAAAGCGGAGACAACGATGAAGAGCACTTCCCGACGACGCCGAGTGACCGCGACCGCTGCCGTCCTCGGCGCCGCCCTGACCCTGGCCGCCTGTGGCGGCGGCAGCGACACCGAGTCCGAGGAGCCGGCCGCAGTCGACACCAGCGCCGACATCACCGGCGACGAGATCGTGGTCTCCAACTGGGAGGCCTACATGCCCGACGACATCGGCGAGATCTACACCGAGGCCACCGGCGCGGAGGCCGAGATCACCTACCACGCGACCAACGAGGACCTGGTCGCCAAGGTGACCGGCTCGGGCGGCGAGGGCCTGGACGTGATCTTCGGATCGCAGCCGTTCCTCGAGGCGTTCGCCGAGGCGGGCCTGCTGGAGCCGCTGGACACCGACGCCCTCGCCAACTGGGGCGACCTGGACCCGGACGCCGCCGCGCTCACCGAGGTCGACGGCCAGCCCTACTGGGCGCCCTACACCTGGGGCACTACCGGCATCTGCTACCGCTCCGACCTCGTCGACGAGGCGCCCGACAGCTGGTACGACCTGCTCACCCCGGACGAGAAGTACGAGGGCAAGGTCACCATGATGGGCACCCAGCGCTGGGCCGTGCTGCCTGCGCAGAAGGCGCTCGGCTTCTCGGTGAACACCACCGACGAGGACGAGATGGACCAGGTCAAGGAGCTCATGCTCGAGGCCAAGCCCAACCTGCTCGCCTACGACGACTCGACCTTCTACGAGCGCCTGATCAGCGGCGAGGCCGTGATGACCGAGGCCTGGGACGGTTGGTGCAACTACGGCACCGCCGAGGACAAGAACATCAAGTTCGTGGTGCCGAAGGAGGGCTCCGACCTGTGGGCCGACGGCATGGCGATCCTGAAGTCCTCGGAGAACCTCGAGGCGAGCTACGCCTTCGTCGACACGATCCTGGAGGCGAAGAACCACGCCTGGGCGGAGGAGAACATCCTCTACAACATCCCCAACGACGCCGCCCTGGAGCTGATCCCGCCGAAGCTCACCGAGCAGTACGACACCCTCGGCGCGCGCCGCGACGAGATGCTGTCCGGCGAGAACATGAAGGACGTCGGCGACGACGCTGACTCGCTCTACAACCAGATCATCACCGAGGTCACGGCCTCCTGATGGTTCACCCCCCAGACGCCGGGCCCGGCCGCGCTCCCCGACGCGGCCGGGTTCGGCAGGGCCGGTGGGTCGAGCCGACCGTGCTGCTCGCCCCCGGTCTGCTCTTCTACGCGTTCCTGGTGCTGGCGCCGGTGCTGCTGGTCACCGGCTACATGTTCGCGACCCGCGGCCGCTTCGGCGGCGTCGAGTGGACCCTGACCCTCGACAACTTCAGCCGACTCTTCGACCGGCTCTACCTCGACATCCTCCGCGAGTCGGTGCTGATCGCGCTCGCCGCGACCCTGCTCGCGCTGCTGATCGGCTACCCCGCGGCGTACGCCATCTCCCGGCTCCCCGCCCGCTGGCGCACGGTCGCCCTGGTGCTGGTGGTCGTGCCGTTCTGGACCAACTTCCTGATCCGCACCTACGCCTGGATCGTGCTGCTGAACTCCCAGGGCCTGCTCAACGACGCCCTGGTCGGCCTGGGCCTGACCGAGGAGCGGTTCACCATGCTCTACACCCCCGGTGCGGTGGTCATCGGACTCACCTACGCCTACCTGCCGCTGATGATCCTGCCGATCTTCGCCGCGGTCGACCGGCTGGACCGCGAGCTCGTGGAGGCGTCGGCGAACCTCGGCGCGAGCCGCCTGCAGACCTTCCGGACCGTCCAGCTCCCGCTCACCCTCCCCGGGATCGTGACCGGCTGCATCCTGGTGTTCGTCCCGAGCCTGGGCAACTTCGTGATCCCCGAGCTGCTCGGCGGCGGCAAGACCGTGATGGTCGGCAACCTGGTGCGCGACCAGTTCCTGCGCACCCAGGACTGGCCGTTCGGAGCGGTCCTGGCGATGACCGTCGTCGTGCTGCTGGTGCTGCTCTTCATGGTGCAGGCCTGGATCACCCGTCGGGTCGAGGGGGCACCTCGTGGCTGACTCCCGCCCCGCCGGCACCGCGCCCCGCGCCCGCCGCTACGAGCCGCGCTCCGGCCTCGGCTGGCTGTGGCTGCCCCTCATACTCTGCGGGGCCTTCCTCTACCTGCCGATCCTCGTCCTGGTCGCGATGTCCTTCAACGACGGCGGCTCGGCCTTCTCGTGGGACGGCTTCAGCTTCCGCTGGTACGCCGAGCTGGCCCGCGACACCGTGCTCCGGGAGTCCGTGGTCACCTCGCTGATGATCGCCGCCGGCGCGACCGTGATCGCCGTCGTGCTCGGCACCCTCCTGGCGGTCGGCCTCGCCCGGCACACCAGGTCCCGGGCCCTGGAGGCGGCGACGATGGCGCCCGCGATCCTGCCGGACCTGGTGCTCGCGATCGGTCTGCTGTCGTTCTTCTACGTCGCCTCGGTCCCCAAGAGCGCCTTCACGATCCTGCTCGCCCACGCCGCCTTCGGCACCGCCTTCGTCGTCGCCGTCGTGCGTGCCCGACTCGTCGGCACGGACGCCTCGCTCGAGGAGGCCTCACGCGACCTGGGTGCCAACGGCTTCACCACGTTCGTCCAGGTGACCCTGCCGTCGGTCGCCTCGGCGGTGGTCGCCGGTGCACTGCTCGTCTTCACGCTCTCGCTCGACGAGTTCGTGATCGCCTACTTCACCGCCGGACCGACCACCCACACCCTCCCGATCACCGTCTACTCGATGGTGCGCGTCGGCGTGACCCCGGAGATCAACGCACTCGCGACAGTCCTCGTCGTCGTGAGCGTCGTGGTCGTGGTCATCGCCGCCCGCGCCGTACGTCGAACGGAGAAGTCATGAGCACCACCCTGTCCGCGGACCCCGCCGCGCCGCCGCGCACCCTGCTGCGCATCGACGGCGTCGGCCGCTCCTTCGGCGACGTCCGTGCCCTCGACGGCGTCTCGCTCGACATCGCCGAGAACGAGTTCTTCGCGCTCCTCGGACCGTCGGGCTGCGGCAAGACCACGCTGCTGCGCTCGATCGCCGGGTTCGAGACCCCGGACGAGGGCGACATCTGGCTGGGCGAGGACGATCTGCTGGCGCTGCCTCCGCACCGCCGTCCGGTGAACCTGATGTTCCAGTCCTACGCCCTGTTCCCGCACCTCTCGGTTGCGGCCAACATCGCCTACGGCCTCAAGCGGGAGAGGCTGCCCAAGGCCGAGATCGCCACGCGGGTCGACGAGGTCCTCGAGACCGTCGGGATGACAGCACAGGCCAAGCGTCGTCCGGCCCAGCTCTCGGGCGGCCAGCGGCAGCGGGTCGCCCTCGCTCGGGCGATCGTCAAGCGACCCCGACTCCTGCTGCTCGACGAGCCACTGTCGGCCCTGGACCGCAAGGTCCGCGCCGAGATGCAGCTCGAGCTGAAGCGGCTCCAGCACGAGGTCGGCATCACCTTCGTCGTCGTGACCCACGACCAGGACGAGGCGATGTCGATGGCCGATCGCATCGCCGTGCTCGCCGACGGTCGCGTGCAGCAGATCGCCGGTCCGGTGGAGCTCTACCAGGAGCCGGCGAACCTGTTCGTCGCCGACTTCATCGGCTCCAGCAACCTCCTCGCCGGACGGGTCGAGGGCGACCACTTCGTCGCGCCGGGCCTCGGCCGGCTGCCCGGTGACCGCCGGTCCGTGCCGACCGGTGACGCGCACCTCGTGGTCCGGCCCGAGGACCTGCGCCTGGTCGAGCCCGGCGCCGGCCTGGTCGACGGGACGGTCACCGAGCTGCAGTTCCAGGGCGGCGTGTCGACCGTGGTCCTCACCGTCCCGGGCCAGCCGCGCCCGTTCCTGGCGACGGTCTCGGGCGCCGCCGCCCACGAGCGTGGCACGACGGTCGGACTGCGCTGGGAGTCCGCGATCGCGGTGCAGGACCGACTCGCATGACGCAGACCGCCGATGACGTCGACGCACTCGTCGACCACGCCCTGGGCCCGGCCCGGCCCGGACCGGTGTGGTCCGACCTGCACGACGTCGCCGCCGCCTCGGAGCCGCTCGCCGGCGACGACACCGCCGACCTGGTGATCGTGGGCGGCGGCCTGACCGGGCTCTGGGCCGCGGTGCACGCGCTCGAGGCCGACCCGGGGCGCCGCGTCGTCCTCCTCGAGTCCGGACCGGTCGCCGCCGGCGCGTCGGGTCGCAACGGGGGCTTCGTCTCGGAGTCCCTGACCCACGGTCTCGCCCACGGGCTGGCCACCTGGCCCGACGAGCTGCCCGAGCTGCTTCGCCTGGGCCGGGAGAACGTCAGGGAGATCGCAGACTTCGTCGCCGCAGAGGGCATCGAGGCCGACCTGCGCCTGTGCGGCAAGACCGCGGTCGCCACCCGACCGCACGAGGCAGCGGGTCTCCGGGCCGCGCACGAGCTCAACCAGCGCTTCGACGAGCCGTCGACCTACCTCACCGCCGAGGAGGTCCGCGCCGACGTGCACTCGGAGACCTACCTGGCCGGCGTGCGCACCTCCGCCGGCGGCCTCGTCGACCCGCTCGCCCTCGTCCTCGGACTGCGCGACGCCGCGCTGCGTCGCGGCCTGGTGCTCCACGAGCACACCCCGGTGCGCGACGTGCGTCGCGACGGGGGCCGGATCGCCTGCCGCACCTCGCGCGGCACGGTCCGCGCCGATCAGGTGCTGCTCGCGACCAACGCGTTCCCGCCCCTGCTGCGGCGGCTGCGCGCCTGGGTGCTGCCGGTGTGGGACCACGTCCTCGCGACGGAGCCGCTGACCGGGGAGCAGCTCGAGTCGATCGGCTGGTCCGAGCGGCAGGGGCTCACCGACGCCGGCAACCAGTTCCACTACTACCGTCGCACGGCCGACGACCGGATCGTGTGGGGCGGCTACGACGCCGTCTACTACTTCGGCAACCGCACGGATGCGTCCTTGGGCCAGCGCGACCAGTCGCACCGGCTGCTCGCCCGACAGTTCTTCACGACCTTCCCGCAGCTCGCCGGGCTGCAGATGAGCCACCGGTGGGCCGGTGTCATCGACACCACGTCACGCTTCACCCCGGCCTTCGGCACCGCGCTCGGAGGCCGGCTCGCCTATGCGGTCGGCTACACCGGGCTCGGCGTCGCGTCGTCGCGCTACGGCGCACGGGTCGCGCTCGACCTGCTGGCGGGTGCAGAGACCGAACGGACCGCCGTGCAGATGGTGCGCCGTCGCCCGGTGCCGTTCCCGCCCGAGCCGCTGCGCTACCCGGCGGTGCAGGCGACCCGGGCCGCACTGGCGCGCGAGGACGAGACCGGCCGACGCGGAGCCCTGCTGCGCACGATGGATCGCTTCGGCGTCGGCTTCAACAGCTAGGAGATGTGATGACACACGGTTGCTTCATCGACGGACAGGCCGGCAGCGGCACCGGCGAGCGGATCGTCGTCCTCGACCCCGCCACCTCCGAGCCCTGCACCGAGCTGGTGCAGTCCTCGGTGGACGACGTACGGCGCGCGGTCGCGTCAGCTGCTGCTGCGTTCCCGGCCTGGGCGGCGAGGACGCCGGGCGAGCGAGCACGGGTCCTGCTCCGGCTCGCCGACCTGATGGAGGCCGACGCCGAGCTGCTCACCGCACGCGAGGTCGCCGAGAGCGGGAAGCCGGTTCCGGTCTTCCGCGACGGCGAGCTGCCGTTCGCCGCTGACAACCTGCGCTTCTTCGCAGGATCGGCCCGGTCGCTCGAGGGCACCGGCGCTGGTGTGCTGAGCGACGGCTTCACCTCGATGCTCGTACGCCGCCCCCTCGGCGTCGTCGCCGGCATCGCGCCGTGGAACTTCCCGCTGGTGATGGCCGTCTGGAAGCTCGGCCCGGCGCTGGCCGCCGGCAACACGATGGTCCTCAAGCCGGCGCCCCAGACACCGAGCACCACCCTGCGCCTGGCGGAGCTGGCCGTCGAGGCCGGACTCCCCGCCGGCGTGCTCAACATCGTGACCGGAGACACCGAGGTCGGCCAGGCACTGGTCACCGATCCGCGGGTCGCGATGGTCTCGGTCACCGGCTCACCCGGGGCCGGGCGGGCCGTGATGGCCGCGGCGGCTCCGACGACCAAGCGCGTCCACCTCGAGCTCGGCGGCAAGGCGCCCGCCGTCGTGTTCGGTGACGCCGACCTGGCGGCCGCGGCACAGGCGCTGACGATGGCGTCGACCTACAACTCCGGCCAGGACTGCACCGCCGCGACGCGCGTCTACGTCCAGCAGGACGTCGCCGAGGAGTTCGCCCGGCTGCTCACCGAGCAGATGCGACGGGTCCGCGTCGGCGACCCCCACGACGCCGAGACCGACATCGGCCCCCTGGTCACGATGGAGCACCGCGACCGGGTGCATGGCTTCGTGACCCGAGCGGTCCAGGCCGGCGCGACCGTGCTCTCCGGCGGCGAGCTCCCCGACCGGGCCGGCGCCTACTACCCGCCCACCCTGATCGGCGGCGCCGCACAGGACGCCGAGATCATGCAGCAGGAGGTCTTCGGACCGGTGCTCGTGCTGGGCACCTTCACCGACGAGGACGACGCCGTCCGCCTGGCCAACGACAGCGACTACGGCCTGGCCTCCTCGGTCTGGACCGTCGACGTCGGTCGAGCCCTGCGGGTCGCCGGCCGGATCGAGGCCGGGGTCACCTGGATCAACGACCACCTGCCGATCGCCTCCGAGGCGCCGCATGGTGGGGTCAAGGGCAGCGGGTTCGGCAAGGACATGAGCCACGAGGCGGTGCTGGAGTACACCGTGACGCAGCACGTGATGCTCAAGCACGCCGCTCGCGAGGCCCACGACTCGTTCCGTCCGGCCTGAACGGCCCGTCCGCGGATCGCGTCAGGCCGAGACCTCCTCGGCGGCCCGCTCCGGCGGCCTGACCGCGAAGACCGTGAGCGCGGCCGGGATCATCAAGAACACGACGGCCAGGAGGGCGTCGAGGGTGCCGACGACGTCGGCGAGCCAGCCGAGCAGGGGCGGTCCGGCCAGGAACGCGCCGTACCCGATGGTCGAGACCACACTGACGCGCCTCGCGGCGTGCACGGGGTCGTCCGCGGCGGCGCTCATCCCGACCGGGAAGCCCAGGGAGGCACCGAGCCCCCACACCACGACGCCGGCGCCGACCAGGGCGACGTGGTCTCCGAGGACGACGAGCAGGATGCCGACGGCCGTCGCACCGGTGCTCCACCACAGCAGCGGTGCGCGACCGAAGCGGTCGAGCAGGATCGGGCCCGCCAGACGCCCCGTCGTCATCGAGCAGACGAAGAGCGCGAAACCCGCGACCCCGACCCAGTGCCGGACGTCGTAGCCGTCGATGAGGGCGAGTGCGAGCCAGTCGTTGGCCGCCCCCTCCACCAGGGCGAACGACAACACCATCACACCGATCGCCAGCGTGCGCGGCTCCAGCCAGGCCGATCGGCCCGGCCGCCCCACCGGAGCCTCGTCGTGGGTCTCGACCAGGAGGTAGGCACCGACGGCCCACCAGGTCAGCACCAGCGCCAGGCTCACGCACGGCACCACGTGCAGCAGCAGGGGCGCGTGCAGGGCGGCCATCGGGATGCCCAGCGCGGCGCCGGCGATCGAGCCGATGCTCCACCCGGCGTGGAAGCGCGGCATGATCGTGCGACCGAGCCGACGCTCGACCTCGGCGCCCTCGACGTTCATCGCCACGTCCCATAGCCCGGTCCCAGCACCGTGGAACAGGAACCCGAGGGCGGTCACCAGCGGGACGCCGACGACGGCGCCCAGCATCGCCACGGTCAGGCCGCCGGCGACCAGGACGGCGCCGAGCCGGACCACGAACGCCGCGCTCGTCCGGTCGATGACCCGTCCTGCCGAGGGCATCGCCACGATCGAGCCGGCCGCGATGGCGAACAGCAGCAGTCCGAGCTGACCGTTGTCGATGTCGAGCGCAGCCCGGATGTCGGGCAGCCGGGAGACCAGCGTCGCGAAGCAGAACCCGTTGAGGGCGAAGCTGAGCGCGACCGCGTTGCGGGTCTGGAGCAGCGATGTCACCCGACCAGAGTTCCTGATCGGAGCCGCCGCTCCAAACTGGCTACTTGACCGGTCCAGAACAGGGGCGTCCCCCACTCAGAATCCGTGCGCCGCGCGCAGCTCCCGCACCCAGGTCGCATAGGCCGGGATCCCCCACCGCTCGGCCAGCGTCAGCGCGTCCTCGGCGTGCCGCGCGGCCAGCGCGAGCTCCCCGGTGGCCGCGGCGGCCGCCGCCAGGTAGACGTCGACCGGGCCGAGGGCGAGCGCCGAGCCGGCGCAGGTGTTCGCACCGGCGTACGGCGCGAGGCGCGCGTAGGCGTCGGATGCCAGCTCCGGAAGGCCGAGGTAGAGCGCCAGCTCGGCGGCGTGCGCCCAGGCCAGCATCGAGATGTCGTTGTCGTGGTCGAGCGGTGCACCGCGCTCGGCGTACACCGCGCGGGCGTCCTCCTCCCGACCGGCCCGCCACAGATAGACCGCGATGGTGGCGGCGAACGGGTAGGGCGAGGCATCGAACGCCTCGAGCACCGGCACCATCTCGATCGACCGGCCCTGCCACAGCCGCAGCGCGAGCTCGCCCGCGGTCAGGGCCTCGCTGGCGTTGGTGTGCGACATCCGACGACCGAGCCCGCGGATGTGGTCGAGGATCCGGTCACACTCGTCGAGGCGGCCGGCGAGGGCGTGCCAAGGCAGCTCGAGGCCGTCGAGCACGAGCTGTCCGAACACGATCCGCTGCTCCTCGGCCGCGGCGCGTGCGACCGCGATCGCCGGCCACATCCGGTCCGGGCTCCCGATCTCGCTGAGCACCGCGGCTCGCAGCACCGCCGAGACGACCAGGCTGCGCTCGCTCCCCGTCGCCCGGGCGAGCTGCAGCGCCTCGTCGACCAGGCCGACGCGCTCGGTCATCGTGCGGCTGATCCACAAGGCGACGAACACGACCTGACAGGCATGCATGACCAGACGCGGGTCGCCGAGTCGTCGGGCCATCGCGAGGCCCTCGTCGCAGAGCGATCGCCGTTCCTCGTAGGCGACGGTGTCGTAGAGCTCGTTGGCCAGCGCCAGGATCGTCCGGCAGCGGAGGTCGCTGTCCTTGTCCGGAAGCCGCTCGAGGCTGCCGCGGAGCGCGCCGACGACCTCCTCGTTGATCGCTCCCGGCGGTCCCGAGCGCCACAGCACCCCCTCGGTGGTGGCGATCGCCGCTCGGGCGACCGCCACGGGGTCGCGCAGCTGCTTCCCGGTCACGATCGCCTGCTCGACGGTCGCGACCAGGTCGGGCAGCTGGGCCGCCCAGCGGTAGGCGTCCATCAGGGCCGTGAGCAGGTCGTAGCGGTCCCGCAGGGTCGCCCGGGCGTCGACCCCCAGGGAGACCAACGCCCCCTCCAGCAGTCCAGCGGCCTGGTCGTAGGCGTAGAGCCGTCGAGCCAGCGCGGCCGCGTCCACGGCAGCGCGCCAGGCCCGGTCGGCGTGCGTCGGACCGGCCTCGCGCCAGTGCAGCGCGACCTCGGTCTCGCGCCCGGCCACTCCGGTCAGCACCTCCGCGATCCGCGCGTGCGCCCGAGCCTGCCGACTGGTGCTCATCGAGGCGCGCAGCGTGTCGCGGACCAACGCGTGTGCGAACAGGTAGCGATCGATGCCGTCCTCACGCACCAGCCCGGCGGCCTGAGCCGGCTCGACCACGTCGACCAGGTCGTCCTCGTCGATGCCGGTGGTCGCCGCCAGCGTGGGGACGTCGAAGTGGCGACCGATGACCGCGGCGTCGCGCAGCACCGACACGGTCCGTTCGGGCAGCCGGAGCAGCCGTCGACTCAGGACCTCGGAGACGGCGGTGGGCAGGATGTGCTCCGGCGTACCCGGTCCGCTCCGCTCCCCCGCGAGTCGAGCCAGCTCCACCAGGAAGAACGGGTTGCCGTCCGTCCGGTCCCGCAGCGCCGCCCCCTCGCTCTCCTCGAGATCGCGCCGGGAGACGCTCCCGAACACCGACGCCGCCTCGGCCGGCGCCAACCCCGTGAGCTGGAGCCGGAGTGCGTGCATCCGGGCGAGCGCCTCGGCCACCTCGGCCAGCGCCCCCGTGGGCGCGGGGTGTGTGCGCCAGGTCGCGACCACGAGCAGGCGGCCCCGGTCGGTCGTCTCGATCAGCAGGCGCAGCACGCGCAGCGTCGAGGTGTCGGCCCAGTGCAGGTCGTCGAGCACGACGACGGTGGGCCGGTCCGTCGCGGCCGCTCGAACCGCGTCCGCGATCCGCTCCCACGCCCGGAACTGCCCACCCTCCCCCTCGGGCGCGCTGGTCTCGTCGAGCAGGCTGACACCGAGGGACGACAGGACCGACCGCCAGGGCCACAGCGGCGGTGCGCCGTCGTCCTCCGAGCAGCGACCGACCAGCACCTGGTCACCGCGCTGGCGAGCGCGCAGGACCAGCTCGGCGGCCAGGCGGGACTTCCCGATGCCCGGCTCGCCGGTGATGACGGCGTACGACACGACGCCGCGCTCGGCGGCATCGACGGCGTCGAGCAGGGACTGCAGGTCCGCATCCCGGCCGACCATCGGCCAGGGGGCGACCGGCTCGGTCGCCGGAGCCTCGGCCGCCTCCTCCCCCGGACCGTCTGCCGGCCCACCCGGGTCGTCGGATGCCTCGGAGACCGGCCCGGCAGTGGACCCGTGGACCGCGGCAGCGGACGCGGCGGTGGCAGGGGCGACCCAGACCAGCTCCGGATCCTGGCGCAGCACGGCCGTCTGCAGGTCCCGGACCTCCGGCGACGGCTGGAGGCCGAGCTCCTCGTCGAGCACCTCGCGCAGCCGGCCGAGCTCCTCGAGCGCAGCGGCCTGACGACCCGAGCGCACGAGCGCCAGCGCCTTCAGGCCCCACAGCCGCTCGCGGAGCGGATGGGCCGCGGTGAGAGCCTCGAGATCCGCGGCGACCCGCGCGTGGTGGCCGAGCGCCAGCCCCACCACGGCACGATCCTCGAGGGCCAGCAGCCGCAGCTCCTCGAGCCGAGCGCGCTCGGCGACAGCGCTGTCGGCGTCGCCCAGCTCGGCGTACGGCGTGCCCCGCCAGCTGCCCAGCGCCTCGTCCAGGGTTGCCGCCGCCGCGTCCAGCCGGGTCGCGTCGAGCGGAGGGGGACCCCACCCCACCGGCTGCAGGAGCCGGTGCACGCCCACGACGGCCTGCTCGAAGCACTCGGTGTCGACCCGCTCCCGGGGCATCTGGAGCGCGTAGCCCGGGGCGACGGTGACGAGCACCGTCGCAGGGGCCCGACGCTGACGCTCCGGCTCCAGCACGCGCCGCAGCTGGGAGACGTAGGCCTGCAGCGTCGCGATCACTCCCGGTGGCGGGGTGTCCGCCCAGAGCAGGTCGATGATGCCGTCGACCGAGACCGGCCTGCCTCTCGCCAGGGCGAGAGCGGCGATCAGCGCACGCTGCTTGGGCGTGCCCAGGTCGAGCGGCGCTCCTGCGTGCGTCACCGCGACGGGACCGAGGACCGACACCTCCACCCGACCAGCGTAGGTAGCCGGCCGCCCCACCGTGGCCGAACCGGCTCCCAGTCGTCTCGAAGTCGGCTCCAAGAGCGTCGAGCGATGGTCGTCGCACCGATCACCGACAAAGGAGTCACCCATGACCATCGAGCTCGGCACCCCGGGCCTCAACGGCACCGAACCCACCGTCCCCACCCCCGCCGTCGCCCACGAGCTGCGCGGCCTCCTGGGCGGACGCGTCCACCTCCCTGACGAGCCCGGCTACGACGCCGCCCGGGTCCCGTGGAATGTCGCCGTCGACCAGCGTCCGGCCGCGGTCGCCTTCCCCCGCACCCCGGCGGAGGTCGCCACGCTCGTGCGGGCGGCGGCCCACGCGGGCCTGCGGGTGGCCCCTCAGGCCACCGGCCACAACGCCGGTCCGCTCGCCGCCCAGGGCCTCGACGACGTGGTCGTGGTCCGCCTGAACGAGATGTCCTCCGCCATCGCCGACCCGGCACGCGGCATCGTGCGGGTCGAGGGCGGCACGGTGTGGGAGCCGGCAGTCGACGCCGCAGCCGTCCACGGCCGCGCCGTCCTGCACGGCTCTTCCCCCGACGTCGGCATCGCCGGCTACTCCCTCGGCGGCGGCATCGGCTGGTACGCGCGCCGGCACGGACTCGCCACCAACAGCCTGACCGCGGTGGAGCTCGTGATCGCGGACGGCAGTCTCATCCGTGCCGACGCGGACACCTACGCCGAGCTGTTCTGGGCGATCCGCGGCGGCGGCGGCAACTTCGGCGTCGTCACGGCCCTCGAGTTCCGGATGTTCGACATCCCCACGGCGTACGCCGGCATGATGATCTGGGATCTCGCCGACATCGAGCCGGTGCTGCGCGAGTGGGCCGCGTGGGCGCCCGGCGCCCCCGACGAGGTGACCACCTCCTTCCGCGCGCTCCGGCTGCCGGACATGCCCGACCTGCCCGACTTCGTCCGCGGCAAGGAGCTGGTGGTCGTCAACGGCGCCGTGCTCGGCTCGGACGAGCGCGGCGAGGAGCTGCTGGCCGGGTTGCGAGCCCTGCGGCCGACGATGGACACCTTCGCCCGGGTCCCTGCGAAGTCGCTCGTGCGGCTGCACATGGACCCCGAGGGCGGCGCCCCGTTCGCGTCCGACACCGCCATGCTCGACGCGCTGCCGGATGCGGCCATCGACGCCTTTGTGGCCGAGGCCGGGCCGGACGCGCAGTCATCGCTGCTGATGGCCGAGCTGCGCCAGCTCGGCGGTGCGCTGGGGCGTCCGCACGAGGGCGGTGGCGTGCTCGACCGGCTCGACGCTCAGTTCGCAGTCTTCGCGGGCGGGATCGCGGCGACCCCGGAGCTGGGTGCCGCGGCGCACGCCGACGCCGTTCGTCTCACCGGCGCGCTGGCGCCGTTCGCCAACGGTCGGCAGTACTCGAACTTCGCGGAGAACCCCATCGACGCGCGCTCGATCTTCGACTCGGGGGCGTGGACCTCGCTGACCGGCATCCGCAGCGCCGTCGACCCGCACGGCCGCTTCGTGGCCAACCACCCGGTGCCGCGGCTCTACGAGGGTGGTCGCCCCACCTCCTGAACGCCCAACGGGGCGTCAGCGGCCCTGGTCCCAGTCGGTCCCGGGCGGACCCGCCTCGAGCCAGGCCTGGAAGCCCATCAGCGACGCGGAGGACATGGCGAGCTCGACGACCCCGTCGGGGGTGTTGCACTGGATCACGACGTGCTCCGGGTAGAGCGACATCTGCTCGGCCCCTTCGGGCTGACGGCGGCCCGTGAAGGTCAGGTCCGCGCGCTGCAGCACCCGCTTCGGCCGTGGCCAGAGCGAGAAGTAGCGGAACCACTCCAGGGACTCCCCGGAGTAGCGACCGAGCCCGAGAAGCCAACCGCGTCCGGCCTTGCCGGGCCGGACGCGGTAGCTGAGCTCGAAGGTGCCGCCGTGACGGGCGAGCAGACGACGCCGGACGATGAGCCCGATGCCGAACAGCAGCACGAGGCCGAGCAGCACGCCGGCTGCGTCGAGCAGCCACTGCCACATCGGCATCCAGGACCTCCGTACACACGCACCGCTGGGGTGCTCACCCTAGCGGGAGCACCCCAGCGGCACGAGGACGGGTCCGGACCCCGGGAGGACCCCGTCGGGTCCTGGTTCAGGAAGCCTTCTCGACTGCCCGGATGCGAGCCTCGGCTCGGCGCAGCTGCCGCTCGGCCTCGTCGTTCGCACCGATCAGGCCGCGTGCCTCCTCGAGCTCGACGCGCGCTTCGTCGACGTCGATCTCCTCCGGGAGCAGGGCCTGCTGCGAGAGCACGGACACGCGGTCGCCGGCGACGGACAAGAAGCCGCCCTCGACCGCAGCGATCACGACGCCGTGGTCGATCGAGGAGATCTCGACGACCGCGTCCGTCAGCACCGAGAGCAGCGGCGCGTGGCCGCGCAGGACGCCCACGTCGCCTTCCGTGGTCCGAGCGATCACCATCTCGGCCTCGCCGGACCAGACCGTGCGGTCGGCGGCGACGAGCTCGACGTGCAGGTGGTGTGCCGAGTCGGAGGTCGCCATCAGCTGCTCTTCTGGATCTCGGCCCACTTCTGCTCGACGTCGTCCAGACCGCCACACATGAAGAAGGCCTGCTCGGCCACGTGGTCGTACTCGCCCTCGGCGATCTTGTTGAACGCCTCGATCGTGTCACCGACGGTGACGGTCGAGCCCTCGATGCCGGTGAACTGCTTGGCGACGTAGGTGTTCTGCGACAGGAAGCGCTGGATGCGGCGCGCCCGCGAGACGATGACCTTGTCCTCCTCGGAGAGCTCGTCGACACCGAGGATGGCGATGATGTCCTGGAGCTCCTTGTTGCGCTGCAGGATCTGCTTGATCCGGACCGCGCAGCGGTAGTGCTCGTCGCCGATGTACTGCGGGTCCAGGATGCGCGACGTCGAGGTCAGCGGGTCGACGGCCGGGTAGATACCGAGCGAGGCGATCTCTCGCGAGAGCTCGGTGGTGGCGTCGAGGTGGGCGAACGTCGTGGCCGGCGCCGGGTCGGTGTAGTCGTCGGCCGGCACGTAGATCGCCTGCATCGAGGTGATCGAGTGCCCCCTGGTGGAGGTGATCCGCTCCTGCAGCTGGCC
>JBAWHI010000042.1:0-5277 GCA_049593675.1 Nocardioides sp. | reverse complement strand
GGGTGACCTGGCGCGAGCGGACGGCCGCCCGCGCGTTCGTCGCCGGCGCGACGACCCGCAGGACCTGGGTGCCGGCGACGGTGGTGTCGAGGGGGACGACGGTGCGCCCGGCGCTGATGTCGGGCAGCTCCAGCAGCCGCGTCCACGCGCCGTCGACGCGGCGCTGCACGACGAGAGGTCGCTCGACCGGCCTCACGGCGGGCTTCGTGGTCAGCGTCGCGACCAGCACCGCCGGCTCGCCGACGGTGACGACCGGGGGAGCGAGGCGGGCGGAGAGCGTCGTACCGGCCTTGCTCGAGGCGGGTTCGGGGCGCGCCTGGACAGGGGTTGCCCCGGCAGCGATCAAGCCCCCCGTGAGCAACCCCGCCAACAAGACCCTCACGGCCCCCCGTGGTCGCACCCGGCCAGTCTAGGCTCGTGCGCATGAGCGATGTCGTCACTTCACACAATCCCCAGGCCAAGCGCTACGAGGCACACCTGGACGGCGAGCTCGCCGGCTTCGCGGAGTACCAGCTCACCGACGCCCTGGTGGTGATGACCCACACCGAGGTCGACCCGGCCTTCGAGGGGCAGGGGGTGGGCTCCGCCCTCGCGCGCTTCGCCCTGGACGACGTGCGCGCGGAGGGAAGCCGGCGCGTCCTGCCGGTCTGCCCGTTCATCAAGGGGTGGGTCGGCAAGCACCCGGACTACGCCGAGCTGATGTACGGCGCACCCCGGAGCACCGCCACCGACTGATCGGCCATCCACAGAACACTGCACAGGCCGGGTGCCACCTGTGCACCCAGCGCCCGGCGACTGCACAATCCATGCACAGATTCCCCTGGCTGCCTGGGGGTTTCGGCTTCCGGGTTGTCGCTGTCGGAAGGCGGGTCCTAGAGTCGCCCGCGGGTCGACTACAAGTCGTTGTGTCGACATATCGGTGAGGAGCGTCGGATGAGCGCAGGTGGCACCTTCGGGGCAGGCCCGAGCAGCACCGGTGCCGGCAGCGCCGCCAACACCGCCGCAAGCACCGCCGGCGCGATGCCACCGCAGACCCGCACGCCTGTCCCCGCCCCTTCCCCGTCCCGAGAGGACCACGTGGCTGACGCCCTGCCCTTCGAGCGCCCGGTCTCGACCGGCGCGACCACCGAGCCGGTGACGCTCGGTCCGACCGGTCGCCCGATGCCCGACCTGCCCGAACCCCGGCCGGTGGACACCCACGGCCAGGCTCGGGTGATCTCGATGTGCAACCAGAAGGGCGGCGTCGGCAAGACGACGACCACGATCAACCTGGGTGCCTCGCTGGCCGAGTACGGCCGCAAGGTGCTGCTCGTCGACTTCGACCCGCAGGGCTCCCTGTCGGTCGGGCTGGGGCTCAACCCCCACGAGATGGACCTGACGATCTACAACCTGCTGATGCAGCGCGACGTCGACCTCCGCGAGGTCGTCGTCCCCAGCGGCGTGCCGGGCATGGACCTGCTCCCGTCCAACATCGACCTCTCCGCGGCCGAGGTGCAGCTGGTCCACGAGGTCGCCCGTGAGCAGACCCTGCAGCGCGTGCTCGCCCCGGCCATGGCCGACTACGACGTCATCCTCATCGACTGCCAGCCCTCGCTCGGGTTGCTCACCGTCAACGCCCTGACGGCCTCCGACGGGGTGATCGTGCCGCTGGAGTGCGAGTACTTCGCGCTGCGCGGCGTCGCGCTCCTCAAGACCACCATCGACAAGGTCCGCGAGCGGCTCAACCCCAAGCTGGAGATCGACGGTGTGCTCGGCACCATGTACGACGGTCGCACGCTGCACAGCCGCGAGGTGATGGAGCGACTGGTGCAGGCCTGGGGCGACAAGGTCTTCCACACCGTGATCCGGCGCACCGTGAAGTTCTCCGACTCCACCGTCGCCGGCGAGCCGATCACGACCTACGCCTCGAGCTCGGCCGGTGCCGGCGCCTATCGACAGCTGGCCAAGGAGGTGCTGGCTCGTTGTCTCGACGAGTGAGCCTGCCCGCCGCCGACGACCTGTTCCGTCCCACCTCCCCGACCGCACGGCCCGAGCCTGAGCCGGCCGCCGAGGAGGAGCCGACCGAGCAGGCGGACGGCCGCAAGAAGCCGAGCGGTCGGGTCCGGCACGACGAGAAGATGACGGTCTACGTCACCTCCGACGAGCTGCTCGACCTCGAGCACGCGCGTCTGGTGCTGCGCCGGTCCCACGGCTTGGCCGTGGACCGCGGCCGGCTGGTGCGCGAGGCCATCGCGATGGTGCTGGCCGACTTCGAGTCCCACGGCGACGACAGTGCGCTGGTGCGACGATTGACCGAGGAATGACCGCCCAGCCCGAGGCCCCGGTGACGCCGCCCGAGGAGGCCGCGGGCGAGGCGCCGGCCTTCGAGGTGCGGCTCGCGAACTTCGAGGGCCCGTTCGACCTGTTGCTGAGCCTGATCGCCAAGCACAAGCTCGACATCACCGAGGTGTCGCTCTCGAAGGTCACCGACGAGTTCATCGCCCACGTGAAGGCGGGCGGCGCGGTCTGGGAGCTCGAGCAGACGACGTCGTTCCTGCTCGTCGCCTCGACCCTGCTCGACCTGAAGGCTGCCCGGCTGCTGCCGCAGGGCGACGTCGAGGACGAGGAGGACCTCGCGCTGCTGGAGGCGCGGGACCTGCTGTTCGCCCGACTGCTGCAGTACAAGGCGTTCAAGCTGGTGGCCGCGGTGCTCGAGCAGCGTCTGGCCGGTGAGTCGCGGCGACACCCGCGAGCCGTCGGCCTCGAGGAGCGCTATGCGGGCCTGCTGCCCGAGGTGCTGATCGGCATCGGCCTGGACCAGTTCGCCCAGCTCGCCGCCAAGGCGATGGAACCCAAGCCGGTCCTCGAGCTCTCCCTGCACCACATCCACGCCGCGAAGGTCAGTGTCCGTGAGCAGGCCGCCCTGGTCATGGAGCGGCTGCAGCGGCAGGGCACGATGACCTTCCGCGCCTTGTGCGGCGACTCCCCGGACCGGCTGACGACGGTCGCCCGGTTCCTGTCGCTGCTGGAGCTGTTCCGTGAGGGTGCGGTGGCCTTCGACCAGGTCTCGCCCCTGGGCGAGCTCACCATCCGCTGGACCGGCGACGAGGACGCGGACGTCGACGAGCTGATCACCGACGAGTTCGACGGAGCGCCCCCCGAGGCGAGCGGGGCGCCCGCTCAGGAACCCGAGGGGCTGGAGGATGGGACCCATGACCGAGACGACTGACCAGACGACCGACCGGCCGGGGGACGAGACGCTCGCCGTACCCGTCGCCGAGCTCCGGCCCGCCCTCGAGGCGCTGTTGATGGTCGCCGACCAGCCGATGGACACGATGACCCTGGCCACCGCGGCCGGCTATCCCGTCGACGAGGTCACCGCGGCGCTGCACGGACTCGCGGACGAGTACACCGAGCAGGGTCGCGGCTTCGAGCTGCGCAACGTCGGTGGCGGCTGGCGCTACTACACCCGGGAGGCCTACGTCGCGGTGGTCGAGGGCTACGTGCTCGACGGACAGCAGGCGCGCCTGACCCAGGCGGCGCTGGAGACCCTGGCCGTGGTCGCCTACAAGCAGCCGATCTCGCGCGCCCGCGTGTCCGCGATCCGTGGCGTCAACGTCGACGGCGTGATGCGCACGCTGCTGACGCGCGGTCTGGTGGAGGAGGCGGGCCACGACCACGAGACCGGCGCCAACCTCTACTGCACGACCAGCTACTTCCTGGAGCGGATCGGCGTGACCTCGATCGACGAGCTGCCCGAGCTGGCGCCCTACCTCCCCGACATGGACGACCTCGAGGACGAGCTGTCCGAGATGGTCGCCCCGCCGGCGGCCACCGAGGCGGAACCCCAGCCCGAGCCCGACGCCCAGCCCGACGCCCAGCCCGACTCCCAGCCTGGGCACCCCCACGCGCCGCACAGCGGCGACGGCACCGAGCCCGACGGCGGGACCGAGCCCTCGTGAGCGACGACCGCATGAGCGACGACAGCGTGGACGAGAACGCCGACGCCGGCGCGAGTGGCATCCAGACCGACGACGAGGGCCTGATCCGCCTGCAGAAGCTGCTCGCCCAGTCCGGGGTGGCCTCGCGACGCAAGTGCGAGGAGCTGATGCTCGGCGGTCTGGTCGAGGTCGACGGCGAGATCGTCACCCGGCTCGGCACCAAGGTCGATCCCCGTACGGCGGTGATCCGCGTCGACGGCAAGCGGCTGCCGCCGATCTCCGAGCAGGTCTACCTGGTGCTCAACAAGCCCCGCGGCGTCGTCTCGACGATGTCGGACCCCGAGGGCCGTCGCAACCTCGGTGACCTGGTCGCGGACCGGCCCGAGCGGCTCTTCCACGTCGGCCGCCTCGACACCGACACCTCGGGGCTGATCCTGCTGACCAACGACGGCGACTTCGCCCAACGGATGGCGCACCCGTCCTACGAGGTGGACAAGACCTACGTCGCCGAGGTGGACGGCGAGATCTTCCGCAGGACCGTCAAGCAGCTGCTGGAGGGGGTCACCCTCGAGGACGGTCCCGTCGAGGTGCGCACGGCGCGCATCGTGGAGGCGACGGCGTCGAAGTCGATCGTCGAGCTGGTCATCCACGAGGGACGCAACCGGATCGTCCGGCGGCTGCTCGACCATGTCGGCCACCCGGTGCGCCGGCTCACCCGGACGGCGATCGGGCCGGTGCGCCTGGCCCGGCTCCCGAGCGGTGAGATGCGTGACCTCACCCTCGCCGAGCTCGGTGACCTGCTGGACCGCGCCGAGCTCTGAGGCTCGCTCGGGACTCGCTCGGTCTAGCTCAGCGGGGGGCGAGGGCCTCGTCGAGGGTGTCGACGATGCGGAGCACGTGGTCGAGAGCGGTCGCGGTGAAGACCCGCAGCACGGGTGGGCTCGTGCAGACCACGACCAGCTCACCCTGGAGCACCCGGGCCCGCTTGTGGGCGCCGATCAACGCCCCGAGACCGAGCGAGTCGAGGAAGACGACCTCGTCGAGCACCACGATCAGCCGCGTCGGGCCGTAGATCTGGGTCTCGACGAGCTGCTCGCGCAGCGTGCCCACGGTGGCCAGGTCGAGCTCCCCGGCGCAGCGTACGACCACGGTGTCGCCGCAGCGCTCGACCCCGATCGTGAGGGTCTCGGAGGGGGTCACCCTGTCGTTCTACAGGTTCGCGGAGCGCAATTCTGACGAATCTCTCCACCCCAAAGGGTGACTATCCTGGGGACATGGCCTCACGCGCCGTCCCCGGGACGGCCTCAGGAGCGGTCGCGGCGCTCGCGCCGTACGTCGCGTCCCTGGTCGCCTACGA
>JBAWHI010000041.1:0-6419 GCA_049593675.1 Nocardioides sp. | reverse complement strand
GAGTCGGCGACCCAGCCGTCGACGCTCGCAGCGAAGTCGACGCTGAGCAGGTCGCCGTCGAGCAGCGTGTAGTCGTGAGGGAGCCCGTGCAGGACGGCGTCGTTGACCGAGGTGCAGAGCACCTTGCCGAACGGTGAGGCACCGAACGACGGGTGGTAGTCGATGTAGCAGGACGTGGCACCGCGCTCGCGGATCATCGCATGGGCGAGCTCGTCGAGCTCCAGCAGGTTGACGCCGACGTCGGCCTTCTCCGCGAGTGCGGTGATGACATCGGCGACGAAGCGGCCCGCGGGTCGCATCTGCTCGATCTGGGTGGGGGTGCGGAGCTCGATCACTCGTCGACCCTACCCAGGCGCCTAGGCTGGAGCGCATGGACCTCGTGCTCGGCACCATGTACTTCGGGACGCGCATCGACGAGGCGACGTCCTTCGCCCTCCTCGACCGGTACGTCGAGGCCGGTGGCCGGACGCTCGACACCGCCAACTGCTACTCCTTCTGGTCCTCGCCCACCGGGCACGGCGGACAGAGCGAGGCGCTGCTGGGTCGGTGGCTGGCCGCCAACCCCGGGCTCCGGGAGCAGCTGGTGATCGCCACCAAGGTCGGCGTGGAGCCCGTGGACGGCGGTGGGGTCGAAGGGCTGTCCGCAGCGGTGATCGCGCGCGAGTCCGCCAGGAGCCTGGACGCGCTGGGCGTCGACGTCATCGACCTCTACTGGGCGCACGGTGAGGACCGTGCGACTCCTCTCGAGGAGACGGTGGGCGCCTTCGGGGCGCTGGTCTCCTCGGGCCGGGTTCGTCGGCTCGGTGTCTCGAACCACCCGACCTGGCGGGTGGAGCGGGCCCGGGCGCTCGCGGCCGGCCTGGGCGTCGAGCCGTGGACGGCTCTCCAGCTCACGACGTCCTTCGTCGACCCTCGACCCCGCGCCCGGGTGCCGGGCAAGGACCACCGGTTCGGCTTCGTCAGCGACGAGACCGTCGACTACCTGACCGAGCACCCGGACCTCGACCTGTGGGTCTACAGCCCCCTGGTGCAGGGCAGCTTCGACCGCGACGACCGGCCGCTCCCGGACGCCTACGACCACCCCGGCACGACGGAGCGGTTGGCAGCGCTCTCGCGCGCGGCCGAGACGTACGACGTGCCGGCGTCCCGGGTGGTGCTCGCCTGGCTGGTGGCGCAGGGGTGGAAGCCGATCGTGGGGGTCAGCACCCTCGACCAGCTCGAGTCGGCGCTGGCGTCGGTGCAGCTGACAGCCGATCTGCTGGGAGCCGATCTCCTTCCCTGACGGCCGGCAGCGGCCAACGCTGGTGGCATGCCCGCACCCGCCACCGTCACCGGATCCCTCGACGACCAGCTGACCGCTCGACTCATGCACCAACGGATCCTGGTGCTCGGCCAGGAGGTCGACGACGCGATCGCGAACCGGCTCTGCGCCGAGCTCCTCCTGCTCTCGGCCGAGGATCCGCACCGCGACATCAGCCTCTGCATCAACTCGCCGGGTGGGTCGGTCAGTGCCGGGCTGGCGATCTACGACACGATGCGGCTGATCCCGAACGACGTGAGCACGCTGGCCATGGGGCTGGCCGCGAGCATGGGACAGTTCCTGCTCGCGGCCGGGACGCCGGGCAAGCGCGCTGCGCTCCCACACTCGCGGATCCTGATGCACCAAGGCTCCGCGGGCATCGGCGGGACCGCCATCGACATCGAGATCCAGGCGGAGAACCTCGAGCACGTGAAGCAGGTGCTGATCGGACTGATCTCCGAGCACACGGGCCAGCCCCGGGACCGCGTCGAGCGGGACTCCCGGCGGGATCGGTGGTTCACCGCCGAGGAGGCCCGCGACTACGGCTTCGTCGACCGGATCCTGACCGATGTCAGCGCGATCGCGCCCGCGCGGCCGGGTGCGACCTTCGGGACGTCGCCATGAGCAGCCATGCGATTCCCAGCGTCGCCGAGAGGACCCACCGCGGCGAGCGTGGCGACCTCGTCCTCGCGGGCCCGGGCCAAGGGGATCGGGCTCAGGCGGCGCGGCAGACCGGACCGGAGATCGTGCCGGCGCCGAGGCGACGCGACACCCGCGCGGTCAGGTCGACCAGCCGCAGGTCGAGGGCGCCGGCGACCGCCCCGAGGACCTCCGAGCTCGGCTCCTTGCGGCCTCGCTCGATCTCGGAGAGGTACTGCGTCGACACGGCTGCGTCACCGGCGACGTCGGCGAGGGTGCGGCCGGCGGTACGGCGCTCCTCGCGAAGCTCGCGGCCGACCGCTTCGCGCCAGAGCGGCTCGGGCGTGGCAGTGCGGTCGGGACGCGGGAACGCGACGAGGTCACCCATCCTCGGAGGCTACTGCTGGACGGGCCCCCGGGGGAGGTGGTGGGGGCCGCGTTCGCGGAGGGCGAACGTCAGTCGTCGAGCCACTCGCCGAGGTCCGCGTCGCGCAACAGTTGGCGTGCCTCGTCGGCCCGGTCCTCCGGCACCATCAGCCGCATCTGGATGACCCGGAGGGAGCCGTCGATGACGCTGGCGTGCCGGTCGGCGACGTGGCAGGGGATGTCGGCGTCCGCGAACAGCGCCTCGGCCACGGCGATCAGGGCGACGTCGTTGGTGCGGAACAGTTCGACCATGTCCGGACTCTACGGGCCGCGCCCAGGAGGACTGCTCAGTTCGCCGGCTTCTCCGCGCCGACGACCCACATCGAGAAGAACTGCGAGCCCCCACCGTAGGCGTGTCCCAAGGCACGCCGGACGCCGTCGACCTGGTGCTCACCTGCCGCACCGCGGACCTGGAGAGCCGCCTCGCCGAACCGGAGCATCCCGGAGGCGCCGATCGGGTTCGACGAGAGCACGCCGCCCGAGCAGTTGACGGGGATCGTCCCGTCGAGGGCCGTCGCCCCGGACTCGGTGAGCTTCCAGCCCGCGCCCTCCTCGGCGAACCCGAGCGACTCCAGCCACATCGGCTCGAACCAGGAGAAGGGCACGTAGATCTCGGCAGCGTCGATCTCCTCGGCGGGCCGGGTGATGCCGACCTGCTTCCAGAGCGCGGCCGCGGCGTCGCGCGAGGCCTGCGGGTTCACCTGGTCGCGCTCGGCCGCGATGGTGGCCTCGGAGCGCATCACGGTGCCGTGGATCCAGGCCGGGTTGGACGAGGAGCGTGCGGTGTCCTCGTCGACGATGACCAGGGCACAGGCGCCGTCGGAGGACGGGCAGGTCTCGTCGTAGCGGATCGGGTCCCACAGCATCTGCGAGGCGAGCACGGACTCCACGGTCGTGTCCGGGTTCCTCAGGTGGGCGTAGGGGTTCTTCAGCGCGTTCTGGCGGTCCTTGGCCGCGACGATCGCGCCGATGTGGGTCGGGGCGGAGGACCGGCGGATGTAGGAGCGCACGTGCGGTGCGAAGTAGCCGCCCGCACCGGCGTGCACCGGCATGTTGAACGGCACCGGCACCGAGAGCGCCCACATCGCGTTCGACTCCGACTGCTTCTCGAACGAGACGGTCAGCACCCGCTGGTGCACGCCGGCCTGGACCAGCGATGACGCGACGATCGCGGTCGAGCCGCCCACCGAGCCTGCGGTGTGGACGCGCAGGAGCGGCTTGCCGACCGCGCCGAGCGCCTCGGCGAGGAAGAGCTCGGGCATCATCACGCCCTCGAACAGGTCGGGCGCCTTGCCGACGACGATCGCGTCGATGTCGTCGAAGGTCAGGTTCGCGTCGAGCAGTGCGCGGTCGATGGCCTCGCGGCACAGCCCGGCGATGGACACGTCCTCACGCTTGGCGCGGTGGTGGGTCTGGCCCACGCCGATCACAGCGGCTGGCTGCTTGGCCATCTCAGGACCGTCCTTCCATGGTGCAGACGAGGTTCTGCTGGAGGGCGGGGCCACTCGTCGCGTGGCCGACCGCCTTGTCGGCGTCGCCGGACCAGATCCGTCGAGCGGCCTCGCCGAAGCGGATCAGGCCGCCGGTGAACATCGGGTTGCCGCTCAGGGGTCCGCCCGACGGGTTGATCACGACGCGGTCATCGAGCCCCAGCTCACGACGCAGCACCAGCTCCTGGTGGGAGAACGGCGCGTGCAGCTCGGCCACGTCGACACCGCCGAGGTCCAGCTGCGCCGCCGCGCGTTCGACGGACGGTGCGCGGGTCAGGTCGCGCGTGCCCATGCTGATCGGGTCGACGTACGTCGAGAGGCCGGTGATCCACGCCGGCCGGTCGCTCACCTCGCGGGCCTTGTCGTCGGCCGCGATCACGATGGCGGCGGCGCCGTCGGTCACGGGTGCGCAGTCGTGCTTGCGCAGCGGATCGGCGTAGACCGGCCGGGCGAGGAGCTCGTCGACCGAGGAGCCGCCCTTGCGGATCGCGAACTCGTTCTTCTCCGCGTCGGTGAGCGACCGGTTCACGACCTCGGCCATCGCCCGCTCGTCCCACAGTCCGGCATCGATCCCGGCGCGGGCCTGCAGTCCCGCGAGAGACACGGTGTCGGGCCAGAGCGGCGTCTGGGTGTAGGGGTCGAGCTGGAGCGCGAGGATGCGTCGCAGGACGCCCGCGGAGCTCTTGCCGAAGCCGTAGACGAGCGCGGTGTCCACCTCGCCGGTCTGGATCTTCAGCCAGGCCTCGTAGAGCGCCCAGGCGGCGTCCATCTCCACGTGCGACTCGTTCACCGGGGGGATGACGCCGATGGCGTCGACCGCCTGCACGAAGGAGAAGGACCGCCCGGCCAGGTAGTCCGAGGACCCGGAGCACCAGAAGCCGATGTCCCGGCGCGTCCAGCCGGTCTGCTCGTAGCACTCGGCAAACAGCGGGACGAGCAGCTCCACGCACGTGGGCGACCCGTCGAACTCCTCCATCTGGCGCTGGGCGAACCCAACGATCGCGACGTCTCTCACGGCCATCCCTCTCAGAGGTGCTGCTGGTAGGTGTCGTAGTCCGCGTCCGGTTCGCCGGTCGGCGCGAAGTGGCTGATGTTCTCGATGGTGGTGCCCCACTCCTCGCGCGGCTTCCACACCGCCCGGACCCGCATCCCCATCCGGACCTCGTCGGCGGGGACGTCGAGGATGAGGTGCAGGATCGCGATGTCAGCGCCGTCGAGGAGCACGTACGCCGAGACGTACGGGGGCTTGATCCGCTGCCCGAGGAACGGCACGTTGACGATGCAGAAGGTCGTGATGGTGCCGGTGTCGGAGAGCTCGACCTCGTCGGTGGTCGGGGTGCCGTCGGTGGGGCAGGCGCTGCGCGGCGGGACGTAGACCTTCTCGCACGAGGGGCAGCGCTGGCCGAGGATCCGGCCCTCGGCGAGGCCGCGGTAGAACGCCGACTCCTCGGGGCTGGCGGCGTACAGGTAGTCGAGATCGACCGGCGTCACGACCCCGGTGACGGGGTTCTCGCCCAGCGCCTCGACCTCGGCGGGGCCGGCGTCGGTGGCAGGCTCCCAGCACATGATGTCGGTGATCGCGCCGACCCGGTCCTCGGCCCAGCGCACCTGCACCCGCATGCCGGTGGAGACCTGGTCCGGGGAGGAGACGTCGAGCGCGTGCAGGAACGGCGCATCGGCGCCGTCCGGGGTGACGAGCGCGAACGCGAAGGGTCGGTCGAACGGCTGACCCGCCACCGGCTCGGCCACCCACGACCAGCTGGTGACGACCCCGGTCGGAGCGACCTCGACGAAGTCGTCGACCGCCGCGTGCGTCACCGGGTCGAACTCGGGCGGCGGG
This sequence comes from Nocardioides sp., assembly GCA_049593675.1. Classification (GTDB taxonomy): domain Bacteria; phylum Actinomycetota; class Actinomycetes; order Propionibacteriales; family Nocardioidaceae; genus Nocardioides. The sequence continues at coordinate 724 of JBAWHI010000041.1, read as the reverse complement.
ACGACCACCCGGCCGTCCGACGTCCGGGCGCCGACGAGCTGTCCGTCGCGGAGGCCGGTCAGGAAGCGTCCGAGCACCGGTCCGGTCGAGCGGGTGTAGTCGAACGCTACGGTGATCGGAGCTGACAAGGTGCGGGTCATGGTCCGAAAGTAGAACACGTTCTAGGATCGGGCAAGCGCCGCGACGACAGGAGAGACGCGATGAAGCTCGGACTGCAGCTCGGCTACTGGGGCGCCCAGCCGCCTCAGGGGGTCGGAGAGCTGGTCGCCGCGGCCGAGGAGGCCGGCTTCGACGCGATCTTCACCGCCGAGGCCTGGGGGAGCGACGCGTTCACGCCCCTGGCGTGGTGGGGGCGGGAGACCTCGCGGATCAAGCTCGGGACGTCGATCGTGCAGATGTCCGGGCGCACGCCCACCTCGATCGCGATGCACCTGATGACGCTCGACCATCTCTCCGGTGGTCGCGTCATCCTGGGAATGGGCGTGAGCGGGCCGCAGGTGGTGGAGGGCTGGTACGGCCAGCCGTTCAGCAAGCCGCTGGCTCGCACCCGCGAGGTCGTCGACATCATCCGCCAGGTCCTGGCCCGCGAGGGCAAGGTCACCAACGACGGCCCCCACTACCCACTGCCGTTCCAGGGCGAGGGGGCGGTCGGGCTGGGCAAGCCGCTCAAGCCGATCGTCCACCCGTTGCGCGCCGACGTCCCGATCTGGCTCGGCGCCGAGGG